>NZ_JBNHGL010000342.1:0-2445 GCF_059091245.1 Arthrobacter sp. Y3225116 | reverse complement strand
GTGGCAGCCAGCGAGAGCAGGTCGGCCGTCGCGGCCGCCGGGGCCGGCTGGATGCCCTTCGCGTGGAGGAGGCTGGTGCGGATGGCGTCCGTCGGGTCGTCGCCGGCTGGGATGTCGACGGCCGAGCGCACGTGGATGCCGAACAGTCCGTGCTGCACCGTGGTCTGGTTGGCACCGGTGCCGCGCATTTCGGCCGGGCGGTCGGCGGAGAGCACCACCAGTTCCACGCCGGCGTGATTGGCTTCCATCACGGCGGGCAACAGCTCGCCCACCGCCGTTCCGGAGGTTGTGACGACCGGAACCGGGCGCAGAGAGCCCAGCGAGAGCCCGAGCGCGGTAAACGCCGCGCCCCGCTCATCGATGCGCACGTGCAGCCGCAGGTCGCCGTGTGTTTCGGCCTCGGCGAGCGCATACGCCAGCGGGGCGCTGCGCGAGCCCGGCGCGATGACGACGTCGCGCACTCCGCCCCAGACCAAGGCCTTCACGGCCAGTCGGGCGGTATCCATCGAGCTCAGCTGCGCAGTCACCCCCTCATGGTAAGCAGACGGCCGCGCCCCGAGGGACGCGGCCGCCTGCCTTCCTCGGCGTGGCCGGGCTAGCGCTTGAGGTGCCCGTTCTTGCCCTTGAACATCTGGATCACGGCCGGCCGGGGCAGCGCGGCGTCGCCCGGCTTGGCGCGGCGCCCGTCCCCGACGTAGTCCGGGAACAGCGAGCGCTGGGCTCCCCAGCTGCCGTCCTCGCCCGGGTGCTGGACGGCGACGAACACCATCCCGTCGTCGTCGTGGATCAGCGGGCCGCAGGTCTCGGCATCAATCGGGACGGCCATGAACTGCTCCACCTTGCCGCGTTCCTGTCCTTCCAGCGTCACGCGGAAGAGTGCGTCGTTGCGCTGGATGGTGCCGGGCTGCCCGTCGGTGGAGACCCACAGGTTTCCGGCCGAATCGAAGGCCAGGTTGTCGGGGCAGGAGATCGGCTGCACCTGGTCGGCCGGGTAGCCGCTGAAGTAGACCGAATCGTCCACCGCCGGATCGCCCGCCACCAGGATCAGCTGCCAGGTGAACTCGGTGGAGGTCTGGTCGCCGGTCTCGGTCATTTCGACGATGTGGCCGTGCCGGTTGTTGGCCCGCGGGTTCGGCTCGTCCACCTGCGCGCGGGTCCGGGCGGTGTTGTTGGTGCAGGCCATGTAGATCTTGCCGGTCGCCGGGTTGATCTCCACGTCCTCCGGGCGGTCCATCTTGGTGGCACCCATGGCGTCGGCGGCGAGCCGCGTGTACACCAGCACCTGGTCGATGCGCATTCCCGGCACCAGCGACTCGCCGTCGCGGGTCAGCTGAATCCAGTGGCCGGTGCCATCGAACGCGCCGTCGGAGGGCAGCACGCCGGAGCCATCGATCTGGTTCTGCGGGGAATTGCCCTTGAAGCTGGCCACATAGAGGTCGCCCTCGGTCAGCAGGGTCATGTTGTGCTTCTTGTCGCCCTCGCGGTAGGTGCCCTTGGAGACGAACTTGTACAGGTAGTCGAAGCGCTCGTCGTCGCCCGAGTAGGAGACCACGTGGCCGGAGGCGGCGATCGTCACGTTGGCGCCCTCGTGCTTGAACCGTCCCAGGGCGGTGTGCTTGCGCGGGGTGGAGGAGGGATCGAACGGGTCCACCTCTACGATCCAGCCGAACCGGTTGTCTTCGTTCCTGCCCTCGGGCCGGTCGGTGTCGAAGCGCGGCTCCGGGATGTGCCAGCCGCGCGACGGGTTGGCGCTGGTCAGGCCGTAGCGGCGCTGCTCCGCGGTTGGTGCCGACACCTTGAAGTACTGGTTGAAGTTCTCTTCGCCCGAGAGTACCGTCCCCCACGGCGTGGTGCCGCCGGCGCAGTTGTTCAGCGTT
Source organism: Arthrobacter sp. Y3225116 (assembly GCF_059091245.1). Classification (NCBI taxonomy): domain Bacteria; kingdom Bacillati; phylum Actinomycetota; class Actinomycetes; order Micrococcales; family Micrococcaceae; genus Arthrobacter; species Arthrobacter sp. Y3225116. The sequence continues at coordinate 568 of NZ_JBNHGL010000342.1, read as the reverse complement.
CCCAGTACGGTGCGGCCGGCGGGATCGGCCTGCGTCTTCAGCAGGTCGGAGCCGGCAGCCGGCCCGGTCAGTTCGTATTCGGTGTCCATCAGGAAACGGCGGTTCAGCCTGGCCCCGCGGACGTAGGTCCACGGCTGGCCCTTGCCCTTGCGCTCCAGTTCCACGACGGACAGCCCGTGGGCGGCCATGGCTACCTCGCGCTGGCGCTCGACGGGCATGTCCGGCGGGAACATGATGCCCTCGTTGGTGTACTCGTGGTTGGCGAACAGGACCGCACGCTTGCCGTTGCTGCCCGGGATCTCGATGATGTCCAGGTAGTCGTTGTTGTAGCCGAACTGGCCCGACTGGGACTCCTTGGTCTGGTTCTCCGGATCGAACTCCGGGGTGCCGTGGAACAGGGGGTCGCCCCAGCGGATCACCGGATCCCAGTTGTAGCCCTTGGGCACCACGACGTCGTCCACGTTGTTCGGCACGGCCTTGATGCCGTCGAACTTCAGCTTGCTCCGGTTGCCGGGTCCGCGGCCGGCTTTGGCGGCCGGGGCCAGCCCGACCTGTGCCTCCGCGGCAG
>NZ_JBNHGL010000341.1:0-2458 GCF_059091245.1 Arthrobacter sp. Y3225116 | reverse complement strand
GGCCGAGCCCTGGCCGGGCGCCGTCGTCATGCTGCGCGAAGCCATCTCGCTGCTCGAAGCCCACGAGGGCCGCTACCAGCTGGCGCTGGCCCTGGCCGACCTGGCCGAGATCTGCCTGCAGCCGGCGCAGGCCGACGCGCTGGCGGTGTTCAGGACGGAAGCGTTGGCGGCGGCGCGCAAGGCGCTGGTCCTGGGGAACCGGATCGGGGCCGCCGCGGTGGCCCGGCGCATGACCCGCCTGCTCGCGCAGCAGGATCACCACCTGCCGCTGATCGCGGAGAACAAGGCCGACCGGCTGACGCCGGCCGAGTACCGGGTCTGCTCCCTGGCGGCCAAGGGGCTCACGAACCGCAAGATCGCGGCCGAACTGTTCATCACCATCAAGGCGGTGGAGTGGCACCTGTCCCGGTCGTTCGCCAAGCTCGGGATTGCGTCCCGCAAGGAACTGGCGGCCGTGTTGGACCGGCAGGACTGAGCCCCGCCAGGGGGTTGGCGCAGCGGCACACCCTAGGTTTTCCTAACTAGGGTGGATGGATCTGGCAAACCGACGCCGCCGGGACCATGATTGAAGGTGTCAGCAACCGGAACGGGAGACCACACCGGAGGCGGCGGCACCAGGATCCGTGTTGGGGGGACCTGCCTTCGGGCGGTGGATCCGATGCCGCACACGAAATGGCTCGAAGTGAGTTGGCTAATGGGGAGGCCTGACTTTGGGCCATTTCGTATGCCCGCGGCCATGACAGACTGGATCCGTGGCCCATCTCGACGTCTCCAACATCGCCTATTTCCTCTCCGACGGCCGCCAGCTGCTCAACGGCGTCGGCTTCAAGGTCGGCGACGGCGCCAAAACCGCGCTGATCGGACCCAACGGCACCGGCAAAACCACCCTGCTACGGATCATCGCCGGCGACATCGCCCCGGACGAGGGCGCCGTGGCACGCTCCGGCACCATGGGCATCATGCGCCAGTTCGTCGGCCAGGTCCGGGACGGGACCACGGTACGCGACCTTCTGGTCGGCGCCGCCCCGCCGGCCCTCGCCGCGGCGGCACGGGCAGTGGATGAAGCCGAACTGGCCATGATGGAGCACGACGACGAGCCCACCCAGATGCGGTACGCGCAAGCGCTCGCGGACTGGGGCGACGCCGGCGGCTACGAGCAGGAGACCGTCTGGGACGAGGTCACCACGGCCGCCCTGGGCGTGCCCTTCGACCGGGCGCAGCACCGCACGGCATCGACCCTGTCGGGCGGCGAACAAAAGCGCCTGGTGCTGGAAGCGCTCTTCGCCGGCCCGGACGAGTTGCTGCTGCTGGACGAACCGGACAACTATCTGGACGTGCCCGGCAAGCGCTGGCTGGAAGAGAAGCTGCGGGAATCCCGAAAGTCGGTGCTGTTCGTCAGCCACGACCGTGAACTGCTGGCCAATGCCGCCACCCGGATCGTCACGCTCGAACCCGGCGCGCTCGGGGCCACCGCCTGGGTCCACGGCGGCGGCTTCGAGAGCTACCTGCAGGCCCGGGACGACCGCAACGCCCGTTTCGAAGAACTGCGCAAGCGGTGGGACGAGGAGCACGCCAAGCTCAAGGAGCTGGTGAACATGTACAAGAACAAGGCCGCGTTCCGCTCCGACATGGCCAACCGGTACCACGCCGCCCAGACCCGGCTGGAGAAGTTCTTGGAGGCCGGGCCGCCGGAGGCCGTGCCGATCGAACAGAACGTGCAGATGCGGCTCAAGGGCGGGCGGACGGCCAAGCGGGCGGTGGTGGCCACCAAGCTGGAGCTGATCGGCCTGATGAAGCCGTTCAGCACCGAGATCTGGTTCGGCGACCGGGTGGGGGTGCTGGGGTCCAACGGCTCGGGCAAGTCCCACTTCCTGCGTCTGCTGGCCGGCGGCGGCACCGACCCGGAGAAGGAGCACCTGCCGGTCTCCGAGGTCCGGATCGCTCACGTGCCGCACGCCGGCACGGTCAAGCTCGGGGCCAGGATCCGCCCCGGCTTCTTTGCCCAGACCCACGTCCGCCCGGACCTGCTGGGCCGTTCCCTGGTGGACATCCTGCACCGCGGCGACGACCACCGCTCCGGCCTGGGCCGCGAGGCCGCGGCCGCCGTCCTGGATCGCTACGGCCTGGCCCGGCAGGCGGAACAGCTGTACGACTCGCTCTCCGGCGGCCAGCAGGCCCGGCTGCAGATCCTGTTGCTGGAACTCTCCGGCGCCACCCTGCTGCTGCTCGACGAGCCGACCGACAACCTGGATCTGCATTCCGCGGAGGCGTTGGAGCGGGCCATCGACGCCTTCGAAGGCACGGTGCTGGCCGTCACCCACGACCGCTGGTTCGCGCGCAGCTTCGACCGGTTCCTGGTCTTCGGCACCGACGGCAGGAACTGCGGATCCTTCTCGAAGACGAGATCAGCACGAAGGCGCGCGCCGACCGCCAATCCTCCAAGTTTTTCATGGGCATG
>NZ_JBNHGL010000340.1:0-2465 GCF_059091245.1 Arthrobacter sp. Y3225116 | reverse complement strand
GCCCGTCCCGGCGCGGCGACTGATGCTGCCGCTCCGGCCGCCGTCAGCGCGCCCAGCTGCGCGACGGACTCGGCCACCAGCGCTGCCAGGGCCACGGGTTCGAGGGTTTCGGCACCCGTGCGGATGCCGAGCGCTTCGAGCCGGAGGCGTTCCCCGCCGTCGTCGGTCAACGCCACGACGGACACCTCGGCGCTGTGCAGCCGCTCCAGCACGCTGCCGTCGAGCTCCCTCGTCCGGCCCGCCACGATGGCCGCCCGGGCCAGCCCGGACTGCGCCGCCGCCAGCAACTCCGCGAGGTCGGTGCAGCGCCGGACCACCGTGACGGGTCCATGGAGCCGTTCCAGGCCCGTCACGAAGTCGGCGGCCGCCGTTCCCAGCGTGACGACCGGCAGGCTCATGGGGTGCCGGCCGGGTTGAGTACCACGTTGATGCGTGCCCCGTTGGCGAGGGCATGCAGCAGCGCCGGCATGGTGTCATCCCCCACCAGGACGTGCAGCCGTTCCGCTCCGGACGAGCCGAAAGCGGTGGTGGCGCGCGTCAACTGCGACACCTCGGCCGCCTCGAGCAGCCTCTCCGGCTGCTCGAAACCGTTCCGTCCGTCCGGCAGCGACACCCAGACATCGACCCGGGAACCGGGACCGGCCTCCTCGGGCAACGGGCTCTCGATATTCAGGCCGATCGGTTTCCGGTCCAAGTCGTCGCTGACACCCAGCACGGAAGCCGGCAGCAGTTCCCCGCCCCGGACCAGCGCGGTGGCGACGGCACCTGCCGGCAGCCCCGTTGCGGCCGGCAGGTAGTGGCCCCCCGCCTCGCCCAGCCGAACCTCGACGACGACCACGTCCGCGGCGGAGATCGGTTGCCCCACCGCGATGTCCGTCCTGGCCGCCAAGACACCGGTGGTCTTATCCGCGCTGTTGACCAGCGCGGCCACTCCGGCCACCGAAGCCGCCACCAGCAGCAGTCCCACCAGCAACCGGGGATCTTTCCACGACGGGCGTTTCAACCGCTGTGCCACGGTCTTTTCTGCGATGGCAGCGCTCACGGATCTTCCTCCCCCTTATTCCCGCGCCCCGAAAGGACAGCCACGCTGCGCTCCGAGAGCCGGCCCCGAGGCCGCGCGTGGCACCATTCTGGCCGTGGTCCACGGGAAAAGGGAACCGTTGCGGCCGCCCGGACCCGATCTGGGGAAAACTTTCGGAACAAACGGGGCCAGCAGGATCAAACGGCATCAAACGGTGCCATAATGGCTGAAACCGTCCCCGTTCCAAAGGATCTGCCCATGCCACGGTTCCTCACCCTGTCCGATGTGGCGGAGGAGTTGCAGATCTCCTCGTCGCAGACGTACGCCCTGGTTCGAAGCGGCGAACTTCCGGCCATCCAGATCGGCGGCCGGGGCCAATGGCGCGTCGAGCAGGTCATGCTCGACCAGTACATCCAGGACAAGTACGCCCAGACGCGGCGGCTGATCGAAGAGGCCAAGTCGACCACGGAATGAGCATCTAGTCCGGGCTGCGCGACACGAGGGCCGCAATGGCCGCGAAGGGCACCGTGTAGACCGACCGGACATTTGCCGCGCGCCTGTCCTCGCCCGACGGCACGGCCGCGACGTCGAAGGAGTCCGCCCCGACCCTGTCGACCACACCCTCGGCCGCCGGCATGCCGGGGCTGCCCGACAGGTAGACGGTGACCGGTGCGCGGTCGCGGCCCAGGGCCCGAAGGGCGGAACCGAGCCCGAGCCGACGCGCCCCGGTCGGGTCGGCGACCGCATGCCGGCCCATTCCTTCGAGCAGTTGGACAGCGGCCAACGGGACGAGCACGCTCCGCACTCCCTCGTTGAGCACCAACCAGGTTGATCCGACATGGGCCAGCGTCCCCTCGAACCTGAGGTCTGCGCCCAGACGGACGCGCAGACTGCTGCCCAGCTGCCCCCGAAGCCGGTCGGCCAGACCCACCGCGGCCAGCTCGATCCGGGCGCGCTCGTTCACCTCCGCTTCCAGCTCCAACCGGTCCGCGGCGTGTAGCTGGGTCTCCAAATCGGCAAACAGGGCGTCCCAACGCATGGCGCCAGCCTAGGAACCTGCACCAAATCCCGTCAATCGAAAACGGACTGTTTACAACAAGCCTCCGACGCTGCCACTATGGGAGATCAAACAGAAGCAAATGGAAGCAAACAGCACTAAACGCTATCAAAGCAGGTCCGGACCGGAGGCACTTCCCATGCTCAGAACCACCGCCGATCTGGCAACCGCAGGGCTGGTGACGGGTTGTGCAGCCGTGCTGATGCTCGCCGGGAGGGAACTGGCCACCGGCGCCGCGTGGCCTCCGCAGGACTACCAGGACCTGCTGGCGCTCCTGTCGATCGGAGCCGGCGCGGCCGTGCTCTGTTGGTTGCTCCTGGGCATGGCGGCAGCGGCGGCCTGCGCGGTGCTGGCCAAGACCACATCGGAAGATCACACGTCTTAACT
>NZ_JBNHGL010000339.1:0-2466 GCF_059091245.1 Arthrobacter sp. Y3225116 | reverse complement strand
CGCGGGAGGTGCGCCGGCCGCCGTCGCAACGGGGTGGCTGCTTCCGGACGGGTGCCCGGCGCCGCCTACTTCTTGTCGGTCAGCGTGGCCACGATGCTGTTCAGCGTGGCCGACGGGCGCATGACCTCGGCGGCCTTGGCGGTGTCCGGGCGGTAGTAGCCGTCCAGGTCCACCGGGGATCCCTGCACGGCGTTGAGCTCGCCGACAATGGCCCCTTCGTTCTGGGCCAGCTCGGAGGCAATGCCGGAGAAGGCCGCAGCCAGCTCCGCGTCGCCGGTCTGGTTGGCCAGTTCCTGCGCCCAGTACAGGGCCAGGTAGAAGTGGCTGCCGCGGTTGTCCAGCTCGCCGGCCTTGCGCTTGGGCGACTTGTTTTCCAGCAGGAACGTGCCCGTGGCGGCGTCCAGCGTGTCGGCCAGGATCTGCGCGCGGGCGTTGCCCGTGGAGGTGGCCAGGTGCTCGAAGGACACGGCCAGGGCCAGGAACTCGCCGAGCGAATCCCAGCGCAGGTGGTTCTCGGCCAGCAGCTGCTGGACGTGCTTCGGAGCGGAGCCGCCGGCACCGGTCTCGAACAGGCCGCCGCCGTTAATCAGCGGGACGATCGAGAGCATCTTGGCGCTCGTGCCGAGCTCCAGGATCGGGAACAGGTCCGTCAGGTAGTCGCGCAGCACGTTGCCGGTCACCGAGATGGTGTCCTCGCCCTTGCGCAGGCGCTCGAGGGTGAAGGCGGTGGCCTTCTCCGGAGCCATGATCTCGATCTGCAGGCCGTCGGTGTCGTGGTCCTTGAGGTACTCGTTCACCTTGGCGATCAGGTTGGCGTCGTGGGCGCGGGTTTCGTCCAGCCAGAACACGGCCGGGGTCTGGCTGGCGCGGGCGCGGGTCACGGCCAGTTTCACCCAGTCGCGGATCGGCAGGTCCTTGGTCTGGCAGGCGCGCCAGATATCGTTCGGGAACACCTGGTGCTCGATCAGCACGGTGCCGGACCCGTCAACTACCTGCACGGTACCGGCGGTCTGGATCTCGAACGTCTTGTCGTGGCTGCCGTATTCCTCCGCCGCCTGGGCCATCAGGCCGACGTTGGGGACGGTGCCCATGGTGGTCGGATCGTAGGCGCCGTTGGCGCGGCAGTCGTCGATAACCACCTGGTAGATCCCGGCGTAGGAGCTGTCCGGCAGCACTGCCAGCGTGTCCGCTTCCTGGCCGTCCGGTCCCCACATGTGGCCGGAGGTGCGGATCATGGCCGGCATCGAGGCGTCCACAATCACGTCCGAGGGCACGTGGAGGTTGGTGATGCCCTTATCGGAGTCCACCATGGCGATGGCCGGGCCCTCGTCCAGGCCCTTGTCGATCAGCTCCTGGACGCCCTTGCGGTCTTCGGGGTCCAGCGCCGCCAGTCCGTTCAGGATGGCGGCCAGGCCGTTGTTCGGGCTCAGGCCGGCAGCGGCCAGCTTGTCGCCGTAGGCAGCGAACAGCTCGGAGAAGTAGGCCTTGACCACATGGCCGAAGATGATCGGGTCGGAGACCTTCATCATGGTGGCCTTCAGGTGCGCGGAGAAGAGCACGCCTTCTTCCTTGGCGCGGGCCACCTGGGCGGCCAGGAATTCGTCCAGCGCCGCGGCGCGCATGACGGTGCCGTCGATGACCTCGCCGGCCAGCACCGGGAAGGCGTCCTTCAGGACCGTGACGGTACCGTCCTCGGCCACCAGCTGGATCTTGATCTTGTCGTCGGCCGGCATGACCACCGACTTCTCGTTGGAGCGGAAGTCGTCGGCGCCCATGGTGGCCACGTTCGTCTTGGAGTCGGCGGTCCAGGCGCCCATGCTGTGCGGGTTCTGGCGCGCGTAGTTCTTTACCGACAGGGGCGCGCGGCGGTCCGAGTTGCCCTCGCGCAGCACCGGGTTGACCGCGGAGCCCTTGATCTTGTCATAGCGGGCGCGGATGTCCTTCTCCTCGTCGGAGGACGGATCGTCCGGGTAGTCCGGCAGCGCGTAGCCGTGGCCCTGCAGCTCCTTGATGGCGGCCTTCAGCTGCGGCACGGAGGCGCTGATGTTCGGCAGCTTGATGATGTTGGCTTCCGGCTGCTTGGCCAGTTCGCCCAGTTCGGTCAGGGCGTCGCCGATCCGTTGCTCGGGGGTGAGGTAGTCGCCGAAGACGGCGATGATACGGCCAGCGAGTGAGATGTCGCGGGTCTCCACTTCCACACCGGCCGTGGAGGCGTAGGCCTCGACGATCGGCAAGAACGAATAGGTGGCCAGCATCGGCGCTTCGTCGGTGTGGGTATAGATAATCTTGGCCATGGGTGAGGCGTCTCCCTGCAAAAGTGGGTCTCTTTGGTTACTCAACTCCTCCAATTTACCCGAGGAGGGCTGCCCGGCGCCGGTTGAAGACGCGCCCACCACGGATCGCGAGGCCGTCGGGAAGCCGCCGTGCCGCAGAAGCCACGCCTGCCCGGGCCGGTGCCGGGCCCGG
>NZ_JBNHGL010000338.1:0-2475 GCF_059091245.1 Arthrobacter sp. Y3225116 | reverse complement strand
GGCAGCGCTGCTGTCGCGGTGGCGGGGCCACGGGGCGGGACCGGACCGCGCGGACGGGGCGGACACCTCCGATACCACCGTCGTCAGTTTCCCCGAACCGGCCGCGCGCAAGACGCGGCGCCGGCTGTTGATCGCCGCCGGGATTGTGGCCGTGCTCTTCGCCGTCTTGATGTCGGTGATCTTCCTGTCGCCGGCGCTGGCCGTGAAGACGATCACCGTCGAGGGCGCCGAATTGACCGAAAAAGCAACGCTCACCGAGGCGCTGCAACCGCTCATGGGAACGCCGCTGGCCCGCATCGGAGAACGCGACGTCCATGCCCGGGTGGACCACCTGCCGGCGGTGGAGTCGGTGGAAGTGATCGCCAGGCCGCCGTCGGAACTGCACGTTCGGATCATCGAGCACACCCCCGTGGCCGTGCTGAAGGACGGCAAGAAATTCGTACTGATCGACGAGTCGGGGACGGAACTTGCGTCGGTCGCCAAGCGCAGCGAGGCAAAACTGCCCTTGATCGACGGCGCGAAGGCCGCCGAAAACCCGGATGTCTTCGCGTCCATCACCGGGGTGCTCGCCGCGCTGCCGCCCGACGTCCTGAAACAGCTCAAGCACGCCTCCGCGCAGTCGGTGGACTCGGTGGAACTCCAGTTGGCCAGCGGCCAGAAAGTGCTGTGGGGGAACGCGCAGGAGCAGGAACTCAAGGCCACCGTCCTGCAGGCGCTGCTGCGGGCAAAAGACGTGAAAGACAAGGCGAGCGTCATCGATGTGAGCACGCCCACACGCCCGGTGACGCGTTGAGCAGGAGACGGGAAATGCGCAACATGGTGGGAACGCGCGACACGCGGAGCAAGGTCGTTGTGTGGGCCGGGGCTTGCGTCTAGCGTCTCGAATAGGAACTACTTGACATAACTCTAACCTTCAAGTTGAAGGTTAAGGTTAGGTGAAACTACCGGACAGGGTACCCGCCCGCTCCGGCAGAACTGATCAGTGCACAGACTCGAGCAAGGGACACAGGACGTGGCAGCACCGCAGAATTACTTGGCCGTCATCAAGGTCGTCGGCATCGGCGGCGGTGGCGTGAATGCCGTCAACCGGATGATCGAGGTGGGACTCCGCGGCGTGGAGTTCATCGCCATCAACACCGACGCTCAGGCACTGCTGATGAGTGACGCCGACGTCAAGCTCGACGTCGGGCGCGAACTCACCCGGGGTCTTGGTGCCGGCGCCGACCCGGAGGTGGGCCGAAAGGCCGCCGAGGACCATGCCGAAGAGATCGAGGAAGTGCTGCGCGGGGCGGACATGGTCTTCGTGACCGCCGGCGAAGGCGGCGGCACCGGCACCGGCGGCGCACCGGTGGTGGCCCGGATCGCGCGCTCGCTCGGCGCCCTGACCATCGGCGTTGTCACCCGCCCGTTCACGTTCGAGGGCCGCCGCCGGTCGAACCAGGCCGAAAGCGGCATCGAGACGCTGCGCGACGAAGTCGACACCCTCATCGTGATCCCCAACGACCGTCTGCTGTCCATCAGCGACCGCAACGTCTCCATGCTCGATGCCTTCCGGTCCGCCGACCAGGTGCTGCTCTCCGGCGTGCAGGGCATCACCGATCTGATCACCACCCCGGGCCTGATCAACCTTGACTTCGCGGACGTGAAGTCCGTCATGCAGGGCGCCGGCTCGGCGCTGATGGGCATCGGCTCCGCCCGCGGCGAGGACCGGGCCGTCAAGGCCGCCGAGCTGGCGATCGCGTCTCCGCTGCTGGAAGCGTCGATCGACGGTGCGCACGGCGTGCTGCTGTCGATCCAGGGCGGATCGGACCTGGGCCTGTTCGAGATCAACGAGGCCGCCCGGCTGGTGCAGGAAGTCGCACACCCCGAGGCAAACATCATCTTCGGCGCCGTCATCGACGATGCACTCGGCGACGAAGCCCGGGTGACCGTCATCGCCGCCGGCTTTGACCAGGTGGACGTCACCTCCGCTCCGACCCAGAAGCCGGCCGCAGCCCCGGCCGGTACGCCCGCCGTTCCGGCCGCCCAGCCGTCCGTGCCGGTCTCGGAGCCCATGGAGCACAGCTTCAGCGGTTCCATGCCGCAGCACCACGTTCCCGCCGATGCGGGCTTCGACATGGACCTGCCGGCCATCGTCGAGCCGGACCTGAGCGCGGGCCGCGTCGACGACCTGGACGTTCCGGACTTCCTGAAGTAAACCCTCAGGCGGGTCCGGCAGTGTTTTGGTGGAAGCAGCGGGTCCACACCGGCGTGTGGGCCGCCTTTACCGACCGCTCGGCCGGGAACCTTGGCCTGCATGTCGGGGACGACCCCGACACGGTGCTCCGGCGGCGCGCGGCGCTGGAAGACGCCATGTCCGTACCGGCCGGTTCGCTGCGGTTCATGAACCAGGTGCATTCGGCCGTCGCGGCGGTCATCCCCGCCGGCGGCGGGGATGCCGACACCACTGAAAGAGCCGCGCCGGCCGACGCGCTG
>NZ_JBNHGL010000337.1:0-2492 GCF_059091245.1 Arthrobacter sp. Y3225116 | reverse complement strand
GCGTTGAAGTAGATCAGGAAGTGCTCGTCGGTGATCCGCTGCCCGCGGTCGTCGCGCCCGCGGATGCCCTGGCCGTTGAGGAAGACGCCGCTGCAGCTGGGCGTGCGCGTGCTGGACACGCTCACCACCGTGGGCAAGGGCCAGCGCATGGGCCTGTTCGCCGGCTCCGGCGTGGGCAAGTCCTCGCTGCTGTCCATGATCGCCCGCGGCACCGACGCCGAGGTCTCCGTGATCGCGCTGGTCGGGGAGCGCGGGCGTGAAGTCCGCGAGTTCCTCGAAGACGACCTCGGCGAGGCCGGCCTGGCCCGGTCCATCGTGGTGGTCTCCACCTCGGACGAGCCGGCGCTGATGCGGCTGCGCGCCGCCTTCACCGCCACCCGGATTGCCGAATCGTTCCGCGACCGCGGGGCGGACGTCATGCTGATGATGGACTCGCTGACCCGCGTGGCCATGGCCCAGCGCGAGATCGGCCTCTCCGTCGGCGAGCCGCCCGCCACCCGCGGGTATCCGCCGTCGACCTTCTCCCTGCTGGCCCGCCTGCTGGAACGCGCCGGCACCGCCGAAACCGGTTCGGTGACGGGGATGTACACCGTGCTGGTGGACGGCGACGACCACAACGAACCCATCGCCGACTCGGCCCGCTCCATCCTGGACGGACACGTGGTGCTGGACCGCAAGCTCGCCGTCTCCGGGCACTACCCGTCGGTGGACCCGCTCGGCTCGATCTCCCGCGTCGCGTCCAAGGTCAACAGCCCGGAGAACTCCCGCGCCGCCGGCGCCCTGCGCAAGGTGCTGGCGGCCCGCAAGGCCGCGCAGGACCTGCTGGACGTGGGCGCCTACCAGCCCGGTTCCAACCCGCTGGTGGACGCGGCCGTCCAGCACGAAGACGACATCAACCTGTTCCTGCAGCAGCGGATGGATGACCAGACGCCGGCCGCGCAGTCGTGGGAGCAACTGCACCGCCTGGCCCGCACCCTTGGAGGTATGTAGAGATGGCACGATCCTTCCCCCTGGCCGGGCTGCTGCGGCTGCGCCAGCTTCAGCAGGACCAGGCCGCCGGCAACCTCGCCGCCGCGAACCACCGCGCCCGCGAATCCGGCGCCCGGGTGGTCGCTGCCCGCGACGAGTTGGGCGAGATCATGAGCGAAGTCTCCGATGCGGCCACGCTGCACGCCGTTGCCGCGGCCCGCTCGGCCTCGCGCAGCATGCTGGCCGACCTGGAAAACCTGGACCAGGCCCGGCGGAACGAGGCGCAGCAGGCCCAGCAGGAGTTCCTCGCCGTGCGCAAGCAGTCCGTGGGCCTGGAGAAACTCGAGACCCGGCACCTCGCGGCCGAGGCGTTCGAAGAGCTGCGGCGCGAGCAGCTGGTGCTGGACGAGCTGTCCACCGGCGCCCGGGGCGGCGACGGACGATGAGCATGACCGATACCCTCGGGCGGATCCAGCAGATCCAGTCCACGCTGACCCAGCTCGCCCAGCCCGCCCCCGCCGCGGAAGCCGCGGCCAGGGCAACCGCGGCCGGCAGCACCGGCGGCGCCACGGCAAGCGCGTTCGCCGACGCGCTGACGGCAGCAGCCCGGGCCCCCGGCGCCGCTGCCGATACCGGAACCGGTGCCGCGACCGGGACCGCCGCCGAGCTGATCAAGGCCACGGAGAAGTACGTGGGCCTGCCCTACGTCTGGGGCGGCAACGACGCGTCCGTCGGCCTCGACTGCTCGTCCTTCGTGCAGCACGCCTTCCGCGACATCGGCATCGACCTGCCGCGCGTCACGTGGGACCAGATGAAGGAAGGCACTCCGGTGGCATCCATGGCCGACGCCAAGCCCGGCGACCTGCTCTTCAGTTTCGACGGCGGCCACGTCTCCATCTACCTGGGCAACGGCAAGGCCATCGACGCCCCGCAGCCCGGCGACACGATTAAGGTCCGGGACGCCTGGGAGAACGACTCCAACCTCACCACCATCCGCCGCATCCTGCCCGAGGAGTCCTCGGTCCAGGCTGCCGGCGCCGGGTCCGGCGTGGCTGCCGGCGCGGCGCTGACCGCAAACCAGCAGACCGCGCTGACCGACCTGATCGCAGCAGCGCAGCTGTCCACGTCCACCGGACTGACCTCCATGCTCACCGGACAGAACGGCACGTCCGGCGCGATCACCGCCATGCTCAACGGCCAGACCGGCAACACCGGACTTGCCTCGATGCTCAACGGCGGCCAGGGCTCCGGCGGCGCCGGACAATTGACCGACCTGCTGTCCGCCGCGCAGGCGGCCATGGCGAGGGGACGAACCGCATGAGCCTGCCCGTGAACTCCCTGCCCGCCGCCCCGGCGTCCTCCGCCCGTTTGGGCGGGCCGGCTGCCGCGCGCTCGTCTTCTCCCGGCTTTGATGCCGCCATGCAGGATGCGGTGCAGCAGAGATCCGTAGCTTCCGCCAAGCGCCCCAAGCACGACGGCGGTGCCTCCGCCGGGGGCGCCGGGGCTGCCGCGGGTGCCGGAAC
>NZ_JBNHGL010000336.1:0-2498 GCF_059091245.1 Arthrobacter sp. Y3225116 | reverse complement strand
GCGCCGCACCTGCTGTGGTCCGGACCCATCCGGGTCGGCGGCGTCCACGCTCCCGGTGCTGATCGCCGCCGCCGGGTCCGCCCACTCCCCCGCCCCCGCGGTGTTCGACGCGGCGGCACCGGCCTCTGTGCCGGCCCCTGTACTTGCTCCGAGTCCTGCCACCGTCGCGTGTTCCCCGTTGGCGGCGATGTCCGCCCGCTCCACCGCGTGGGCGCCGACCGCCTGCAGGAACTCCACGAGCTTCGAAACGCCCTCGACCGCCGCCACCGTGTTGGCCAGGTCCCGGTTGCACAGGGACGACAACTCAACGGGGAAGCGGTCGGCGACATCTTGCAGCAGGACACACGCCTGGTCCAGGGATGCTTCCATCTCCCCGGTGCGGTCCAACGGTGCAAGAGCCATACCACAATTTTATTAGTACACACATTCGATAGCCATCAAAAGGGTCCAGTGTGTAGGAATAGTGGCACGACATTTGAAGAACGGCAGGGAAAACCGGCCAGCCGCCAACGCCCGGGGCATCGGCAATTGGCACGACCCGCTTGGCGACGAGGAGCGCCACTGATCGCGGAGGCGGGGGCGACGAGGAGCGCCACTGACCACAAATCCAAGCAGTCGAGGAGCGCCCGCCAACAACTCACGATGAGGGGGCGACCAACCCGGATGGATGCTTAGGCCGCCCTTGACGTGGCCCTCGCCACAGGCCATGATGGATCATATACGATTTCGTACTTCACAGGAGGATGCTTTGTCCGAAGCCAACGTCACCCAGTCCGCGGGCACGCTGCAAACGGTGGATACCCAGATCCTGGAGGACGCCGGCAAGGTGCTGGCCGTACACCTGTCCTACAACTCCCGGGCGGCACAGCGCGGACGGGTTCCGGCGCACCCCTCCTACTTCATGAAGGCTTCCTCCTCGCTGGCCCTCTCGGGCGGCACCGTGGAGCGCCCCGCGGGCACCGAGCTGCTGGCCTTCGAGGGCGAGATCGCCCTGATCATCGGCAAGACTGCCCGCCGCATCAGCGTCGAGGAGGCCTGGGACCATGTGGGCCACGTGACCGCCAGCAACGACCTGGGCGTCTACGACATCAAGTACGCGGACAAGGGCTCCAACGTCCGCTCCAAGTCCGGCGACGGCTTTACGCCGATCGGCCCGGCCCTGCTGCCCGCGGCGTCGGTCAACCCGGACGGCCTCCGGATCCGCACCTGGGTCAACGGCGAGGTGGTCCAGGACGACACCACCGCGGGCCTGATCTTCTCCTTCGCCCGGATTGTCGCCGACCTGTCGCAGCTGATGACGCTGCACCCCGGGGACGTCATCCTCACCGGCACCCCGGCCGGCTCCTCCGTGATCGTGCCGGGCGACGTCGTCGAGGTCGAGGTCTCCGACGAAGCCGCCGGGCTAAGCACCGGCCGCCTCTCGACCACCGTCACCCAGGGCGAGGCGGAATTCGCGTCCTTCGGCAACACCCCCAAGATCACCGACACCGACCGGATCGATGCCTTCGGCAGCGAGGAAGCGGCCGGGCTGGCGCCGGCAATCACCGGCAAGTCCGCGCTGACCGAGGACGTCAAGGCCAAGCTGCTCTCGGTCGCCACCGCCACCATCTCCGGCGCGCTGCGGAAGCGCGGGCTGAACAACGTCAGCGTCGACGGCCTGCTGGCCACCAAGCCGGGCCAGAAGGTCATCGGCACCGCCCGCACGCTGCGCTACGTGCCCAACCGCGAGGACCTGTTCAAGTCACACGGCGGCGGTTACAACGCGCAGAAGCGCATCATCGACGCGCTTGGCCCGGGCGAGATCCTGGTCATGGAGGCCCGCGGAGAGAAGGGCTCCGGAACCCTCGGCGACATCCTCGCGCTGCGCTCCCAGGTGCGCGGCGCGGAGGCCATCATTACCGACGGCGGCGTCCGCGACCTTTCCGAGGTCGCAGCGCTGGACATCCCGACGTTCTACAACAGCGCCCACCCGGCGGTGCTGGGACGCAAGCACGTGCCCTGGGACACCGACGTGACGGTCGCCTGCGGCGGCACCACCATCCAGCCCGGGGACATCATCGTCGCCGACGACAACGGCATCCTGGTGATCCCGCCGGCCCTGGCCGCCGAGATCGCCGACGAGGTCGTCGAACAGGAACGCCAGGACAGCTTCGTCTTCGAGATGGTCAAGGAAGGCCACAAGATCGAGGGCCTGTTCCCGATGAACGCCGAATGGCGCGCACGCTATGAGGCATGGGTCGCGGAGCAGCCGAAGTGACCACCCTGGCCCCCAGCAAGTCGGAACAGGCCTACGAGCTGCTGCACGAGCGGATCGCCAAGGGCGAGCTGGTGCCCGGCTACCGGCTGGTCCTCGGGACCATCGCCGCGGAGCTCGGCTGCAGCACCGTGCCGGTGCGCGAGGCGATCCGCCGGCTGGAGGCCGAGGGCCTGGTGACGTTCGAGCGCAACATCGGGGCGACGGTCGCGGCCGTCGACGCCGAGCTGTACCTGCACACCAT
>NZ_JBNHGL010000335.1:0-2507 GCF_059091245.1 Arthrobacter sp. Y3225116 | reverse complement strand
GGCCAGGTTGCGCAGCACATCGCCCGACGTGCCCGGGGCCAGGAAGGTCAGCACGTTGCCGGCGCTGACGATCACGTCGAACGGCTCGGCGATGCCCTGCGCGGGCAGGTCCAGCTCCGCCAGGTCGCCGACCAGCCAGGTACAGTCCGGGTGGTCCCTGCGGGCCGCTTCGATCAGCTCGGGATCGATGTCGACGCCGACCACCGAGTGTCCGCGGCGCGCCAGTTCGCCGCCCAGCCGGCCCGGTCCGCAGCCGGCGTCGAGGATCCTGCTGCCGCGCGGCACCATGGCGTCCACCAACCGGGCCTCACCGTGCAGGTCGGCTCCTTCGGCGCGCATCTGCTCGAAGCGCTGGATATACCACGCCGAATGGCCCGGGTTCCGGCGCTTCATCTCTTCCCACAACGTCTCTTTCCTCATGCCACCAGCCTACTGGCGGGCGCACGGACGGCCGGCATGCAGCCCGCCGGGCGGCTCACGCCGACGTGGACTCGGAGATCCGCGCCGGCAACGCCTTACCGGGATTCAGCAACCCCCGAGGATCGAACACATCCTTCAGCCGGCGCTGCAGTTCCAGCACCTCGTGGCTCTGCTCGCGCCCCAGCCACCGCACCTTGAACTGGCCGATGCCGTGTTCGCCGGTGATGGTGCCGCCCAGCGCCAGCCCCACATCGATGGACTCGTCCAGCGCCTCGTTGAGCGCAGCCAGCTTGGCCACGTCCCCGGGGCCGACCCAGAACGTCGGATGCAGGTTGCCGTCGCCGGCGTGCGCCACCACCTTCAGTCCGACGCCGTGGCGCTCGGCGATTTTCTGCAGTTCGTTGATGTAGTGCACCAGCTGGGAGCGGGGGACCGCGACGTCCTCCCCC
Source organism: Arthrobacter sp. Y3225116 (assembly GCF_059091245.1). Classification (NCBI taxonomy): domain Bacteria; kingdom Bacillati; phylum Actinomycetota; class Actinomycetes; order Micrococcales; family Micrococcaceae; genus Arthrobacter; species Arthrobacter sp. Y3225116. The sequence goes on along the minus strand of NZ_JBNHGL010000335.1, from coordinate 1,638 downwards.
ACCCGGTAATGATCGTCCACCTCGGCGCCGCGGCTGTGCCGGCGCAGATCCATCAGCCGGATGGCTTCGGCGGTGTCCGCCGCCTTGATCTCGGCGCCGAGCCCGGCGAGGACCTCGCGGATGATGCCCGCTTCCACCTCGGCCGCATAGCCGTCGGTCTGAATCAGCAGCAGCGCCGCGCCGCGGCTGCGCAGGTTGGAACCCTGCTCCCGGTCCAGCTGCGCCATGGTGTTTCCGTCCAACAGTTCCATGATCGACGGCTGCACCCGCGCCCGTCCCACCGCCAATACCCCGGCCGCGGCAGTCGCCACATCGGGGAAGAACGCCGCCACCGTTTCCACGGCGGCCGGCAGGTAGCGCAGCCGCAGCGTCGCGCCGACCACCACCCCCAGGGTCCCCTCCGAGCCGACGAACAGTCCGGTCAGGTCGTAACCGGCCACGCCCTTGAACGTCCTGTGGCCGGTTCGGATCAGCGTCCCGTCGGCGAGCACCACGTCAAGCCCCAGCACGGATTCGCGGGTCACTCCGTACTTGGCGCAGCGCAGCCCGCCGGCGTTCGTCGCGATGTTCCCGCCGATGGTTGAGCTGCGATAGCTGGCCGGATCCGGCGCGTACATCAGCCCGTGCTCGGCGACGGCGGCATTCAGGTCGGCGTTGATCACGCCCGGTTCCACGCGGGCGATCTCGTCCCCCGGATGGATCTCCAGGATCCGGTCCATGGCCGCGAGGCTGAGCACCAGGCAGCCCTTGGACGCGTGCGCGCCGCCGGAGACCCCCGTGCCCGCCCCGCGGCACACCACGGGCACTCCCGCAGCATGCGCGGCCCGCATCACCGCCTGCACGTCCTCCACACTCTGCGCGCGGACGACGGCAATGGGCAACTGGTGGTCGAGGACCGGGCCTTGGTCGGTGGCGCAGGCAGCCAAATCCGTGGCTTCGGTGCTGACCGATCCCGCAGGCAGGGCGCGCTGAAGTTCCTCCAGAAAAGAATCCGTCACGCTCTCGGGGCCTCCGGTGGTCGTTCCGTTGTTGTTGCTGGTCACGCAGTCCCTCCCATGAACCGGACGTAACGGCCGAGCACCTGCGGCCATCCGTCGGCATAGGCGGCCCGCTCGCGCCCGCCCTCAGGCATGTTCTCCCAGCCGGAGTGGGTCAGTCGCACCTCGGTGCGACCCTCGCCGACGTCCACGAAGTCGACGTCGACTTCCCCCGACGCCGCGGGGCTCGTGCCAGGGTGCCAGGTGCAGCGCAAGTGGCTGCCGGGCGCCCATTCCAGGATCTCGCCCCAGACATGGACCTCATCGTCCAGCGTCGTTTCTGTCAGCACATGGTCCTCGAACTCCACGTGGCTGCCCTCGCCCGCCACGCTCTGGCGGTCCACCGGCCACCACAGATGGATGAGGTCGGTGAAGCCGCTGAAAGCCTCCTGGCTTTCCTGCGGCACGCTGACGCGGCAGTGGAGCGGATCGGAGCTCTTGGACGGTTCCGGCTCGCTCGGTGCGTGGGAGAACAGGGACGAATTCATAGCCCCAGCCTAGTCCGGTTGGTGGGGGTGGTTGGTGGTTAAACGCGGGAAGGCCCCGCCATCGTTGGCGGGGCCTTCCCGGTGTTCAAAGAATGTCCGGCGGCGACCTACTC
>NZ_JBNHGL010000334.1:0-2511 GCF_059091245.1 Arthrobacter sp. Y3225116 | reverse complement strand
GGCCGGGCCGCCGGGGTCCGCGGGGTGCCGCCCGTCGTTGCGGTGCCGTTCGTTTCGCCGCCGCGCTGGTAGATCGAGTCGTACCGCTGGTCGAACTGTGATGCGGACATGGTCCCCCTTCTCGCCGGCCTTTGCTTGAATCTACCGGATGCCCTGCGGCGCTGTTAGGCTGTGCGCCATGGGAATTCTGATTTTCGAGTAACCAGGTCTTGGACCGGTCAAGCCGACCACCACACAAGGCTTGCTGAGGCTGTACCTCGCGAGTGGTTCCCTGATTCCACCCCCGCTCACGCCCGGATGATGCTCCGGGTATTGTGGCGTCCCGTCTTGACGACCGGTGCGGCGGACCAGTTCCCGGCAGGCTCCTGAAAATACCGAAGGAGAGCCATGACTGACATCGATCCGCGGGCACCAAAACCCGCCGAATCCCGTGAACCAAACATCCACCTCGCCCCGGCCGCCGCGGCCAAACTGACCGAGGACCAACAGGCGAGGCTGGCTTCCCGCCGTGCGGCCAACGCCGGCGACCTGGCCGGCTGGCACAGCATCGGCAACAGCCACAAGCCGAAGCACGCCAGCGGCCGGCAGGGACCGCCCGAGAAAAAGGTCCGCTGGTAACGCCTGCCCGCGAGGGCGCCGGCCAGTGCCCCGGTGGAAGATTCCGCCGGGGCACTGCCCTGTCCAACCAAACCGCCGTGTTAGCGGCAGGCCGGTCCTGAAGCCGACGCCCGGTGGGCCGGGCACTCTTAACCTGATATCGCCCTGTGCCTTATATAGGGTGGCAGGAGAGGGCGCCCTGAGCGGGCGGAGCTACGGGAGGAAAACGGCATGAGGCCCGATGTGCGGCGGATGTTGCTGATCCAGGCCGGTAACGTCCTGCAGTTCGCCATCGCCGTTGGCGTCATCGTCGTGGCCGTCGACACCATGACGGCCTTCTCGATGGGCTCGCGGCAGGACCCGGAGGGCGGCGGCACGCTGGCGGGCTTCGCCCTGGCCGGAGCCATCGCCGTCGTTGTCCTCGCGGTTTTTGCCTACCGCTGGACGGCGCGCGGCGAGCGGTATGCGCCGCTGTTCGCGGTGCTCGGCTGGGCCGTGCTGTGGCTGCCGCTCAGCCTGACGCTGGGCATGGGCGGCGAGGACGGCGTGGGCCTGGCCTATCTGGCCACGCTGGTGTGCGGGGCGGGGATTGTGCTGTCGCTCGTGGCGCTGGGCAGCAAAAAACCCCGCTGATCGGCGAGGCCGGCCGGCACGCGGGCCGCGGAGGCCGCGTGCCGGCTGCCTCAGCCTGTGGGGCTAGAGGCCGCGGGTTTCGTCGCGCCGGATGGTCTCGCCCGTGTGCGGATCCTCGATGCGGCGGCTTTCCGTCACGCGGTGCTCGCGGCGTGGAACGGCCATGATGATGGAGACGATCAGGCCGAGCACGCCTACGCCCATCAGGATCCAGCCGATCAGCGTCAGGTCGATGAAATCCACGACGTCGGCGACGGCGAAGGCCAGGATTGCGCCGATGGCAATCAAGGCGATTGATGATCCGATTCTCATAGCCAGCAACTCCTTTAGGTTGGGCGGCCGGCGCAGCTGGCGCTGCATCCGGCCGTCGTACAGGAAGTACGCGGTGCTTTGTCAGCATACTTGGTGTTTTGAGGATCGTCCCGCAACCGGTGACTTACGCTTAAGGCCGGAACACCATCACGGTGCTGATTTGCTCCAGGAGGGTTTGTGGCCAGAGGACGAAAAATCAACCCAGCCATGCGGGTCGCCGCCGATGCGGCTTTCGACAAGCACGGCAACCCAAAGCCCGGCGTGACGACCGCCATCATGAAGGCGCTGGACGTCCAGCGGCCGCTGGTGCTGGCCAACCTGGACCGGCTGCGGCGTAAGAACCCGGACGCGACGCCGGCCGAGCTGGCCGCGAAGTTGGAAAAGAGATACCTGGCAGCGGTGACCACCGGCGGCGCGGCGGTGGGGGCTTCGGCCGTCGTGCCGGGCGTTGGCACGGTGGCGGCACTGGGCTTTTCCGCGGTGGCGACGGTGGGCTTCCTGGAAGCCACCGCCCTGTTCGCCCAGTCCATCGCCGAACTGCATGGCATCGATACCGAGAACCCCGAGCGCTCCCAGGCCCTGGTGATGGCCATCCTGATGGGCGACGAGGGCAGCTCCCTGATCCGTGAGTTCGCCGGGCAGGCCGGCGGGCGCGGCGGAAACCCGTCGCGGGCCTGGGGCAGCGCGGTGGGCAGCAGCATGCCCTCCGGCATGGTCAGCTCGCTCGTGGACAGCCTGAAAAAGCGTTTCCTGACCAAACTGCTGGCCAAGCAGGGGACGGCGATGCTCGGCCGCGCCGTTCCCTTCGGCATCGGCGCGGCCGTCGGTGGTGCCGGCAACCACGTGATGGGCCGGCGCGTCATCGAAGCCACCAGGACCGCCTTCGGGGAGCCGCCGCTGGTGCTGCCGATGTCCCTGGTGGAGGACCTCGCCGACAACCGGTACCGGCTGGGCGAGCTGCCGGCGGTG
>NZ_JBNHGL010000333.1:0-2537 GCF_059091245.1 Arthrobacter sp. Y3225116 | reverse complement strand
GTCACCCGGTCGCGGTACGGCGCCGGCCTTTCCTGACCGACGACGGCGGTGCTCCCGGCGGCGCGGCGGCCGCCGGCGGTTTCGGCTACTTCTATGCCCATCTCTTGACTGCCCATTTCTCCGCGACTCCCAGGAGCGCGTCGGTGATCTTGCCGATGATGGCCAACAGAACGATGGCCAGCAGCAGCCGGTCGGTGCGGCCGTTGTTCTGCGAATCCGTGAGCAGGAAGCCCAGGCCCATGGAGGAGGCGATCAGTTCCGCCGCCACCAGGAACAGCCACGCCTGGGCCAGGGCCAGCCGCAGCCCGGAGAACACGGCGGGCACCACGGCCGGCAGCTGCACGGTGGTCAGCAGCTTCACTCCCTTGAGCCCGAACGCGCGGCCGGCCTCCACCAGGTTCTTGTCCACGTGGCGCAGCGCCAGCGAGACGGTGGTGAACACTGGGAAGAACGCGCCGATCAGGATCAGCGTGACCTTCGAGTCCTCGCCGATCTTCATCCACAGGATCAGCAGCGGCACCCAGGCCAGCGACGGCACCGCGCGCAGCGCCCCGATGGTGGGGGAGAGCAGCACATCGGCCACCTTGGACAGCCCGATCAGCGCGCCGAAGACCAGGCCGAGGGCGGCGCCAAAGGCGAAGCCGAGCAGCACACGCTGGGTGGAGATGGCCACGTGCTGGGCCAGTTCGCCGCGCTGGATCAGGTCGACCGCGGCCTCGATGACAGCAGCCGGTGCCGGCAGCTGAACTGAGCTGAACAGGCCGGCGGAGGTGCTCCACTGCCAGGCAGCGAGCAGGGCGGCGGGCAGCAGCAGGCCCAGGAGCAGGCGGGCCCAGCCGTTGCCGAGCACCCCGGTCCGGGACCATCCACCGGCGGGCGACCGCTCGTTCGAGGGGCCGTCCTGGCCCGGCCGGGGCACGCCCGCGGTCTTGAGGACACCGGTGGCCGAGAGGCCTTCCTGGCTAGTGGCGTAAGCGCTGGCGCCGGATGCGCCGGGGTTGCCGAGGTGCGTCATCAGGATCCCTTGATGGCCGACGGATCGGCCTTCTTCACCAGCGAGTCGTCGAGCAGGGTGGCGAGGGCCTCGTCGATGTCGGCCTGGCTCTTCACGTCGCCGGTCTCAACGAACGCCGGGCCGACCTTCGCCAGCACCGCGCGCTGCTTTTCGCCCGGGGCCGCTTCAACGTCCAGGTTGCTGCGTTCGGCGATCACCTTGGTGGCGACCTCGAGGTCCAGTCCGGCGACGTCCGCGAGGATCTGTGCGGTTTCCTCCGGGTTCTCGGCGGCCCAGGCACGGGCCTTTTCGTAGGCGTTCACCACGGCCTGCGCCAGTTCCGGCTCCTCCTGCAGGAAGGACTCATTGGCGTTCAGGAAGCCGTAGGTGTTGAAGTCCAGGTTCCGGTAGAACAGCTCGGCGCCGTCCTTCTCGGCGCCGGCCATGATCGGATCCAGGCCGGACCAGGCGTCGACCGAGCCCTGCTTCAGCGCCGTCAAGCCGTCGGCGTGCTGCAGGTTCTCCACGGTGACGTCGTCAGCGGAGAGGCCGGCCTCTTCCAGCGACTGGAGCAGGAAGAAGTAGGGGTCGGTGCCCTTGGTGGCGGCCACGGACTTGCCCTTGAGGTCCTCGACGGACTCGATGCCGGAGTCGGGCAACGCCACGAGGGCGGCCCATTCCGGCTGCGAGTAGAGGCTGATGGTCTTGATCGGCGAGCCGTTGGCGCGGGCCAGCAGCGCTGCGGAACCGGCGGTGGAGCCGACGTCGACCGCTCCGGAGCGCAGCGCCTCGTTGGCCTTGTTGGAACCGGCCGACTGCACCCAGTTCACCTCGACGCCGTCGTCGGCCAAGGTGGCCTCCAGCCAGCCCTTTTCCTTGATGACAAGGCTCAGCGGGTTGTAGGTGGCGAAGTCGATGTTGAGCACGCCGTCGCCGGTGCCCGCGGCGGCGGTGGCTTCGGAATCCTCACCGGCAACGCAGCCGGTCAGGGCCAGCGAGGCGGTGGCGGCAACGGCGGCAGCGCCGAGGAGCGGGCGGCGGGAGAAACGGCTGGCAAGAGACATGGTGGTTCCTTTGGATGGTGTGCGGAACAGGAGAAATTCCGCGACGAATTGATGTGGGGCACGGACGGCCCGGGCATTGCGTGATCTGTTGAGTGGTGACGGCGGCCCTAATGGCCGTCGACGCCGAGGCTTTCGAGCAGCGAGCGGCGCATTCGGGCCAGCTCGACCGAACCGCGGTCCCGCGGACGGATGCCGGGAACATCGACGGTGCGCACGATCGTGGCGCCGTCGTCCTCGCGGCCTTCTTCCTTGCCGAGCACGATGATCCTGTCCGCCAGTTGCAGGGCCTCGTCCACGTCGTGGGTCACCAGCAGCACGGTGGTGGGTTCCGCCGCGTGGATATCGAGCAGCAGGTCCTGCATCTTGATCCGGGTCAGCGCGTCCAGCGCGCCGAACGGTTCGTCCAGCAACAGCACGCCCGGGTTGCGGGCCAGGGCCCGGGCGAGGGATGCCCGCTGGGCCATGCCGCCGGAGACCTC
>NZ_JBNHGL010000332.1:0-2542 GCF_059091245.1 Arthrobacter sp. Y3225116 | reverse complement strand
CGCGGCGGCCGGGGCCGTGGACGAGCGGCCGGACGGCTCCTGGCACGTGGAGTGGCAGGCGCTGCGCCAGCTGCTCCGGCTCGCCGGCGGGGCAGCCGCCAAGCTGGCCGAACTCTCCGACGGCCTGGTGGTGCGCCCGGAGAAAATGCGCCGGAACCTGGAGATCACCGGCGAGCTGGTGGTCAGCGAACGCGTCATGGCCACGGTGGCGCCGATGCTGGACGGCGGAACCCCCGGCGCCGGCAAGGCCAAGGTCCAGAGCCTGGTCAACCAGTCGCTCGCCGGCCAGGGCAGCCTGGCGCAGCTGCTGCGCGAAGCCGTGCCCGGCGACGTCCTCTCCGACACGGCGCTGGCCGAACTGCTGGACCCGGCCGGGTACACCGGCCAAAGCAGCGGCCTGATCGACCGGATCACGTCCCACTACGCAGAATGGAGCCATTCGTGACCGTCCCCGACATCACCCCCACCCTCCTGTCCGAGGGCAAAGGCAGGCCGGTGCTGCTGGCGGGCGCCGGACTCGGTACCGGCGCCAAGGCGCTCTGGGCCGACGCCGTGGAGCACCTGCAGGACTTCCAGGTGGTGGGCGTGGATTTGCCCGGCCACGGGGCCAGCCCCGCCTCGACCGAACCGTACACCATGGCCGAACTCGGCCAGGGGGTCGTGGCGATGCTGGACAAGCTGCGCGAAGCCGGCGACATCGACGCCGGCGCCCAGGTGTACTTCGCCGGCGTCTCGATGGCCGGTGAACTGGCGCTGCAACTGGGCCTGGACCACCCGGACCGCTTCGCCGGCCTGGGCGTGGTCTGCTCCGGCGCCAAGATCGGCGAGCCGGCCGCGTGGCTGGAACGCGCGGAGACCGTGCGCCAGGCGGGCACGCCCACGATGGTCACCGGCTCCGCGCAGCGCTGGTTCGCGCCGGGCTTCATAGAGAAGCACTCCGAGCGCACCACCCGGCTGCTGCACACCCTGCAGAACGCGGACCGCTTCGCCTACGCCCACGCCTGCGAGGCCCTGGCCGGCTTCGACGTCCGCGGGCGGCTCGGCGACATCACCACTCCGGTGATCGCCGTCGCCGGGGCGCTCGACCAGGTGTGCCCGCCCGAGTTCGCCGAAGCAGTGGCCGCCGGCGTGCAGAAGGGCAGCTCCGCCGTCGTCGACGGCGTGGCCCACCAGGCACCCGCCGAGGCACCCGCGGAAACCGCAGCGCTGCTGCGCGATTTCTTCCTGGCCGCCTGAAACCGCAGCCGGGCCCATGACTGAACCAACCAAGGAGTACACGCCGTGAGCGATAACCGCACCTTCGATCCTGCCAAGACTCAGCAGGAGGTTTACGACGAGGGCATGGCCGTGCGCCGGCAGGTCCTCGGCGATGCCCACGTGGACCGCGCGAACAGCTCGATCGATGAGTTCACCCAGGACTTCCAGGAACTGATCACCCGCTACGCCTGGGGGACCATCTGGACCCGGGAGGGGCTGCCGCGCACCACGCGCAGCGCCATCACGCTCACCGCCATGATCGCCAAGGGCCACTGGGAGGAATTCGCCATGCATGTCCGGGCGGCGCTGACCAACGGCATGACCCGCGACGAGATCAAGGAAGTCGTGCTGCAGTCGGCCATCTACTGCGGCGTGCCGGACGCCAACGTCGCGTTCAAGGTGGCCAAGGGCGTCTTTGCCAGCCTTGACGAGGATCACAAGGGCTCGATATAGTTCATATAACGTACATGCGTTCGTGAAGCGAACACTTTCGGCAGGAACAAGCGCCCCGTGGCGGTTCCCGCCGAAACGGTATGTTCCGCGCGGACCCCCGTGTCGACGGAGCGGTCCGGTCCGGCCTGAGCGCCGGGCCGGGCCGTTTGCTGTAACCGAAAGGCGCACCCCGGAAGTGCGCCGCGAAGGAGCCTCGAATGAACCAGGCATATTTGTATGACGCCGTCCGCACCCCCTTCGGCAAGTTCGGCGGTGCGCTGGCCGGTGTGCGCCCGGACGACCTGGCGGCCGAAGTCGTCAAGGCGGAAGTTTCCCGGGCCCCCGGCCTGGATCCGGAGCGCATCGACGAGGTGATCTTCGGCAACGCCAACGGCGCCGGCGAGGAGAACCGGAACGTGGCGCGCATGGCAACGCTGCTGGCTGGCCTGCCCACCTCCATCCCGGGGGCCACCGTGAACCGGCTGTGCGGCTCCAGCCTGGACGCCGCCATCATCGCCTCCCGGCAGATCAACGCCGGCGAAGGCGACCTGGTGCTGATCGGCGGCGTCGAGTCGATGAGCCGGGCGCCGTGGGTGCTGCCGAAGACCGAGAAGCCCTACCCGGCCGGCGACATGACCCTGGCGTCCACCACCCTGGGCTGGCGCCTGGTGAACAAGAAGATGCCGCGGGAATGGACTGTCTCCCTGGGCGAGGCCACCGAGCAGCTGCGCGAGCGCCACGGCATCAGCCGCGAACGGCAGGACGAGTTCGCCCTGACCGAGGTTGGCCGCGAGGGCAAGCAGACTTTCCTCGCGTGCAACTACGAGAAGCCGTCGCTGATCCTGCAGAAGGC
>NZ_JBNHGL010000331.1:0-2545 GCF_059091245.1 Arthrobacter sp. Y3225116 | reverse complement strand
GGTGGAGTTCGATGCCGTGCTCAGCCAGTCCGGCGTGCTGGATCTCGCGCGCGCGCGCGAGCTGGGCCTGAGCGACGGCGCCGTCGAAAACCTGCTCGGGCGGCCGGAGGATGCTGACCCGCATGCCGCGCATCCCTACCGGCTCGCCGATCCCATGCGGAATGTACCGCTGCCGGTCCCCATCTACGCCTTCCACGCCGATCAGGACGCCGACGTGCCGAGGGAACTGTCCGAGCGCTATGTCGCCGCCGCCCGGACCGCCGGCGGGAGAGCCGAACTGGTGCTCGTTCCCGGTGACCACTATGCGCTGATCGATCCTGCTTCTGCTGCGTTTGCGCGCATCCGCGGGGTCCTGGCCGGCCTGGGCTGATGCCGGTGCCGCAACCGGCGGCGCTCTGCTACGTTGGCACTGTGCTCACGGTCATAGGCGAAGCCCTGGCGGACGTCGTCCGTTCCGACACGATGCCGCCGCGCGTGCACGTCGGCGGCAGTCCGATGAACGTGGCAGTGGGCCTGGCCCGGCTGGGCCACCCGGTCCAGTTCGTCGGCCGGTACGGCAAGGATCGGTTCGGGGACCTGGTCCACGGCCACTTGCGCCGCAACTCCGTGCTGGTGCCGCTGGATCCGGATGCGTCGCCGACCAGCGCCGCCACCGCTACCCTGGATCCCGCCGGTGCCGCCCATTACTCTTTCGACCTGCTCTGGGAACTGCCGGACCTCGAAAAGATCCGGCCCCGGCTGCTCGACGAGACGGTCTGGCTGCACACCGGCTCCGTCGCGGCCATGCTGGAGCCTGGCGCGCACACGGTGTACAGGACCGTTCAGCGGGCCCATCCGCGGGCCTTGGTCAGCTACGACCCGAACTGCCGGCCCACGCTGATCACCGACCGGGACTTCGCCCGGCGGCAGGCCGAAAAGTTCGTGGTGCTGGCCGACGTGGTCAAGGCCTCCGACGAAGACCTTCGGTGGCTGTACCCGGACCGTACCGTCGAGGAGACGGCCCGCGCGTGGTTGAAGCAGGGGCCGGCCGCGGTGGTGGTCACGCGCGGGGCAAAGGGCAGCTGGGGAGTGGTCCGTGCCGGGACGGCCGAGGTCGCGGCACCGGCGGCCGCCGTCGTTGACAGCGTAGGCGCCGGCGACGCGTACATGTCGGGGTTGCTCGATGCGCTGCTGAAAGCGGGATTCTCCGGTTCTGCCCGGCGGGAGAAGCTGCGGGACATGGCCTCCGCCGCGCTCGAAGACGTGATGGCGCACGCTGCCCGTGCCGCAGCCATCACGGTATCCCGGGCAGGGGCGAATCCGCCGCGCCGCGACGAGCTGGGCTAGCCGGCTGCGCGGCCGGCCGCATCCCTAGACTGGTGCAATGCGCCTTATCGCCAGCGACCTCGACGGAACCATCATCGGCCGGGACGGCAAAATCAGCCCCCGCACCGTAAGGGCGTTTCGCAGCGCCGCGGCCGCGGGAGTGGAAATCGTCTTCGTGACCGGCCGGCCGCCGCGCTGGCTGACTCCGCTGGCCGAACAGATCGGACACCGCGGCCGGGTGATCTGCTCCAACGGCGCCGTGGTCTACGATCTGGTGGCCGAGCGGGTGCTCTCGGCGCAGACGCTGCCCCACGCGAACATTCTCGAGGTGCGCCGGATCATCCTCGGCCTGCACCCGGCGGTGACGTTCGCGGCGGAAACCACCGAGGGATTCCTGCTGGAACCGAACTTCGTGCAGCCCGGCTCGGTGGAGCTTTTGGACGGCATTGTGCCCAGGCTGCTGCCGGAGAGCCTGCGTGGCACCGACTCGGTCGTGAAACTGCTGGCCCGCGGGACGGACATCGACCCCGACGCCTTCCTGGCCGAGGTGGGCCCGGCGGTGGGGCATCTGGCCGCGGTGACGCATTCTGCCCCCGGCAACCCGCTGCTGGAGATGGCACGGCCGGGGCTCAATAAAGCGGTGACCCTGGCCGAGTACGCCGGGTCGTTGGGCATTGGCCCCCAGGACGTGGTGGCCTTCGGCGACATGCCGAACGACATCGAAATGCTGCGGTGGGCCGGGGCCGGCTACGCGATGGCCTCGGGACACCGCACCGCGCTGGAAGCAACCCCGTTCCGCGCGCCGGCGTTCGCCGAGGACGGCGTCGCCCAGGTGATCGAGGAGCGGATGGCGGGCCGGCGGCAGGCCTCGCACGGCGCCTGAACCGCCTGGTACCCCGGGTCAGGAGCCCCGCAGGGCTCCGGCGGGGGCCACCTGCCGCCGGGCTTCGGGACGCTCGGCCAGGTACCGGCGGGCGAACCAGCTGGGGCCGATGCTCCGCTTGCGCCGGGGCGGTTCTACGTCCGCAACGATCAGCTCTTCGTACAGGCCGGCCTCGGCCACCACTCCCGTGTCAGGTGCAGCGATGAAGCTGCGGCCCGGTCCGCTCCAGGCAACCGCCGGTGCAGATGCTCCCCGGCGGGCCAGCGCACGGAACCAGCCGTCCCGCCCGCTGCTGCCACCGGGCACTACGAGCAGTTGTGCGCCCGCGTCGGAGACTGACCTGCGGGAGCCGCCGCC
>NZ_JBNHGL010000330.1:0-2548 GCF_059091245.1 Arthrobacter sp. Y3225116 | reverse complement strand
GCCGTCCGAGCGGCGCGATTCGTCCCGGCCGCCCTCGCCGCGGCGGGACTCGTCCCAGCGGCTGTACGCCGTCACGATGTCGCTGACCAGCCGGTGGCGGACCACGTCGGTGGCGTCCAGCCGGGAGAAGCGGACGTCTTCCACGCCGTCGAGTATTTCGCTGACGATCTTCAGGCCCGAGCTGGTGCCGTTCGGCAGGTCGATCTGCGTCACGTCGCCCGTCACGACCATCTTGGAACCGAAGCCCAGCCGGGTGAGGAACATCTTCATCTGTTCCGGGGTGGTGTTCTGCGCCTCGTCCAAGATGATGAACGCGTCGTTGAGCGTGCGCCCGCGCATGTAGGCCAGCGGCGCCACCTCAATGGTGCCCGCGGCCATCAGGCGCGGAATCGACTCCGGGTCCATCATGTCGTGCAGGGCGTCGTAGAGCGGGCGCAGGTACGGGTCGATCTTGTCGCTGAGCGTGCCCGGCAGGAAGCCCAGCCGCTCCCCCGCCTCGACGGCGGGACGGGTCAGAATGATGCGGTTGACCTCTTTGTGCTGCAGGGCCTGGACCGCCTTGGCCATCGCCAGATAGGTCTTGCCTGTGCCCGCGGGGCCGATGCCGAAGACCACGGTGTGGTTGTCGATGGCTTCGACGTAGTTCTTCTGGTTCAGGGTCTTCGGCCGGATGTTCCGGCCGCGCGAGGAGAGGATGTTCAGCGTCAGGACCTCGGCCGGCCGCTGCGCCGACTGTTCGCCGAGCATGCGCAGCAGCTGGGCGACCACCTGCGCGGTGATCCTCGTATCCTTCGCCGCCAGGGCGCGGATCTCTTCCACCACGTTGAGCGTGAGCTGCACCGCGTCGGCGGGGCCGGTGATGGAGAGTTCGTTGCCGCGTACATGCAGGTCCACATCGCTGAACTCCGACTCGATGACCCGCAGCACCTCATCGTGGGCGCCGAGCGCCCTGACCATGTGTTCCGACGAATCGAAATGGACGGAACGGCTGCTTGATCCCAGCGGATCGACATCCAGGCGTGATTGGGACATAGTCCGGCCGATGTGGCCTTTCATCGCTCCTTCGGTGGGCGCTTGCTGGCGGTAACCGGAAATGGATCCGGTCCCGACGGTACACGTCCATGCTACGGCACGAGCCGCCGCACCGTCCTCTGCGGGGACGAAAAACGCCTTGGTATCGATCCTGCATCAATCCTGCATCAGTCCGGTTGAGCGCTGGTTAAAGCAGCCATCAGCCCCCCTCCCCTGTGCCAAGCTAGTGAGGCAGGAAAGGCGGCAGCAGCCCTTTTCGGCCCACACCCACCCGGTCATTGCCCACGTCAGAAGGGATCGAAAGCATCGCCAGCAACCAGCTCCGGCAGCCCGCAGGCCCGGTCCCGACACGCCGCTTCGGTGCGTGGTTGGCGCTGGTCACTGCCTCGTCGCTGGTGCTGCTCGGATGCTCGCCGCAGGCCGCCGGCGGTGGCGGCGGCGGCCAGACCTCGATGCCGGATCCCACCGCCCCCGCTTCGGCCAGCAGCCCCCTGGTCTCCAGCGTGCCGGTCGAAACCCTGCGCTCCTCGGAGCTCTCTCCCATCTACTGGCTGGGCACCAACGCCGACAACGTGTTCCTGTACCGCGAATACCGCCAGGCGGAGAACCTGGGTGATCCCATCACGACGGCGGTGGCCGCGCTGACGCGGCTGCAGCCCCTCGATCCGGACTACTTCAACCCGCTCAGCCCGGCGAGCAAGGTGGGCGCGTCCATCACCAACGGTTCGGTCATCACGCTGGACATTTCCTCGGACGCGTTCAGCCGCCGCGTGGATGCCGGCATCGCCGAACGGGCCGTGCAGCAACTGGTCTTCACCGCCACTGCCGCGGCGGCGAACGCCGGGCTAAGCACGTCGGACGATCCGCTGGAAGTGGTCATCCTCGTCGACGGGCATCACGGTTACGAAGCCTTTGGCCATGTGCCGCTGGGCCAGCCGATGGGCCGGAACAGCAGCCTGGCGGCCCCGGTATGGATCATCGATCCGGCCGACGGTGCCACCGCCGCCGGACGCGTGGAGGTGTTCGGCCGCGGCGTCGCGTACGAATCGGAACTGAGCTGGCAGATTTTTCGCCTTGCCGGCTCCGACGACACGTCCGAAGGCGAACTGGTCAAGGACGGCACGGCCCTCGTTGATGCCGACAGCGGGCAGATCGGCGAGTTCCGGTTCAGCCAGAAGCTGGATCCGGGCACCTACCGGCTGTACGTGTTCCAAGAGGACCAGGACGGGCGGACCGACGAACGGCAGAATGCGGACAGCAAGGTCTTCACGATCACCTAGGCCGGTTCTGCTGACGGACGCGGTCAGCGCCAGCGGCCCAGCAACTCGCTGAGCAAGGTCAAGGCGGCAGGTCCGGCCGTGGAGGAACGCAGGACGTGCGGCCCCAGCCGCACCGCCACCGCCCCGGCGTCGAGCATCGCGTCGACTTCGGCCCGGCTCATTCCGCCTTCGGGGCCCACAATCATCAGCACGCGCGCCGCGCCGCCGGTCCGGCCACCGGGCTGGGCACCTGGCCG
>NZ_JBNHGL010000329.1:0-2568 GCF_059091245.1 Arthrobacter sp. Y3225116 | reverse complement strand
GCCGGCTCGGCGGTGGCCGCCGCTGCGGCAGGCGGCTGGCCGGCTGCCGAGCCGTTTGCGGTTTGTTCGGTCGGAACCTGTTCCGCTGCCAAACCGGTTGCGGCTTGCTCGGTCTCGGCGGTCTGGGCTGCTTCGTCGGATTGCTGACTAGGTGTCACCGCTAGAACTCTTTCGCTTGTGCCTGGGGCCGCGTATTCAGCGGCACCATCGTGGTGGGGTGCTCACTGGAGGGTGAACGACTCTATTGTTACCGGTATCTTAGGCGGGCCGTCCTGGCTGTCGGCATCCTCGACGCCTCCGGCCGCGATCTGCTCGATGACGTCCAGCCCTTCGGTTACCTTACCCATAATCGTGTAGCCGCCGGTATCCTGCGGGATGGTGGAATCTTTCCACGCAATGAAGAACTGCGTCCCGTTGCTGTAGGTATCGGCGCCGCGGGCGACGGCGATTGTGCCGGCCGGATACACGCCGTCTTCGGGGGTGTTTTCCACCGGGCCCCACTGGTATTCGGGATCGCCGCCGCCGGCCCCGTCCACGGAACCGCACTGCAGCACGCCCATGCTGGCGGCGGTGGTGAGCCGGTGGCAGTTCTTGCCCTCGAAGAAACCGTCCCGGGCCAAGGTGCTGAAGACCGCTGCCGCCTGCGGCGCCGCGTTGCCATCCAGTTCCACGCCGATATTGCCCTCGTTCGTGGCGATGGTGCCGCTGAAGATCTTTCCCTCGGCGACCTCCGGCGAGGGGATGCCGGCCGCGTTGGCGGAGGGCGGCGGCGAGGCGACGCCTTGCGGGTCTTCGAGGCCTTGGCGGACCTGTTCCACCTCGGACGGAGTGGGGTTCGAGGCGAACACTGTCGCCTGGACGATCACGCCGCCGGCCACCAGGGCCGCCAAGGCTGCGCCGCCGATGATGTTGTCGCGTTTGCGTCGCGCCGCCTGCTGCCGGCGCAGGTCGCGTTTGGCCTCCATCCGGGCGATGCGGCGCCGGGTTTCGCGGTCATGACGGCTCCGGGCCAAAGCTCCTCCTGGTCGTTGCGATGAACGGCTCCGCCCGACGCCGGGGCGGCGCCCGGCAGCGCGTTTGGTTCCGCTGCCGTGGCAGGCCTTAAACTGGTCCAGCAGCCAGTCTAGCGATCCAGTGCCGCCGCACTGCCCGCGGGCTTCAATGCACCCGCCTCATCCTTACCCCTCATCTACTAGGAGATACGCCCGTATGGCACGCAAGGCCTCGCTGTCAGGCTTCCCGGAATGGCTTCCGCAGGAGAGGCTTGTGGAGTTGCATGTTCTGGATTCCCTGCGCCGGACGTTTGAGCTGCACGGTTTCTCCTCCATCGAGACCCGCGCCGTCGAAACAGTGGCCCAGCTGCTGCGCAAGGGCGAGATCGACAAAGAGGTTTACGGCCTGCACCGCCTGCAGGCCGACGAAGCCGACGGCAGGTCCGAAGACAAGCTGGCCCTGCACTTCGACCTTACGGTCCCGTTCGCCCGCTACGTCGTGGAGAACGCCGGCCACCTGGCTTTCCCGTTCCGCCGCTACCAGATCCAGAAGGTCTGGCGGGGCGAGCGTCCGCAGGAGGGCCGGGCCCGCGAGTTCACCCAGGCGGACATCGACGTGGTGGGCGACGGCGAGCTGCCGTTCCGCTACGACGTGGAGCTGGCGCTGGTCATCGTCGAGGCCCTCAGCGCGCTGCCCATCCCGGAGTTCAAGCTGCGCGTCAACAACCGCAAGCTGGCCGAAGGCTTCTACCGCGGGATTGGCCTGACCGACACCGCCGGGGTGCTGCGCAGCATCGACAAGCTGGAGAAGATCGGTCCCGAGAAGGTGGCCGCGCTGCTGCAGGAAGAACTGGGCGCCACCGACGAACAGGCGCAGGCCGCGCTGAAGCTGGCATCGATCCGCACCGAGGACACCTCCTTCGTGGACCAGGTGCGGGCGTTCGGAGTCCGGCACGAGCTGCTGGACACGGGCCTGGCCGAGCTGGAGGAAGTCATCGGCGAGGCGCACCGGCGCGCCCCGGGCAAGGTGCTGGCCGACCTGAGCATCGCCCGCGGCCTGGACTACTACACCGGCACCGTCTACGAAACCGTCCTCGTGGGCCACGAGCAGCTGGGCTCCATCTGCTCCGGAGGCCGTTACGACGCGCTGGCGGCCAAGGGCAACCGGACCTTTCCCGGCGTCGGCCTCTCCATTGGCGTGACCCGGCTGGTCATGCGGATCCTGGGACAGGAGTTCGCCGTGGCCTCCCGGCAGGTGCCGACGACCGTGCTGGTCGCCCTGGCCAACGAGGACAGCTGGTCGCAGGCCCAGGACGTGGCGGGGGAGCTGCGGTCACGCGGCATCAGCGTGGAAGTGGCCGCGAAGGCAGACAAGTTCGGCAAGCAGATCAAGTACGCGGACCGCCGCGGCATCCCCTACGTCTGGTTCACCTCGGTGGCCGACGACGGCAGCCTCAGCCACGAGGTCAAGGACATCCGCTCCGGCGACCAGGCCGCGGCGGATCCGGCGGTCTGGACCCCTCCGGCGGAGGATTTGGCCCCCCAGATCACCGCGGCCGCCCACTAAGGGCGGCCG
>NZ_JBNHGL010000328.1:0-2595 GCF_059091245.1 Arthrobacter sp. Y3225116 | reverse complement strand
CCAGCCTAACGGCGGATCGGGGGCGGCGCAGGCCGGAATCTGCCCGTCCGCCCCGCCGGTGGCCGGGGTGTGCGCCGGGCCACACTAGGCTGAGGTGTGCAGTGCCGCCGGCAGGCAGGCGGCCGGAGAGATGAGCGTTGAGGACCCTGAGGAGGATCCAGTGGAGGTAGCCGGAACCGTAGCGTTGATCACGGGCGGAGCATCTGGGCTGGGGGCGGCGACGGCCCGCAAGTTGCACGCCGCCGGTGCGTCGGTGGTGCTGATGGACCTGCCCGGCTCGAAGGGGAACGAGCTCGCCGCCGAATTCGGGGACCGGGCCGTGTTCGCGCCCGCCGACGTGACAAATGAAGAACAGGTGCAGGCGGGGGTGGCGGCGGCCGCGGCGCTGGGGCCGCTGAGGATCGTGGTCAACTGCGCCGGCGTCGCCACCCCCGGCAAGGTGCTGGGCCGCGACGGGGTCCTGCCGCTGGAGGCGTTTGCCAAGGTGGTACAGGTCAACCTGGTCGGCACCTTCAACGTGATCCGCCTGGCCGCCGCCGCCATGGCCGCCACCGAACCCGTGGAAACCGAACTGGGCGGGCCCGAGCGCGGCGTCATCATCAACACCGCCTCCGTGGCGGCCTTCGACGGCCAGATAGGCCAGCCCGCCTACGCCGCCTCCAAGGGCGGAGTGGCTGCCATGACGCTTCCGCTGGCGCGCGAACTGGCGCGCTCGCTGATCCGGGTGGTCACCATCGCGCCGGGCATCTTCGAGACGCCGATGATGGCCGGGCTGCCGCAACAGGCGCAGGATTCGCTGGGCCAGCAGGTGCCGCACCCGTCCCGGCTGGGCCGACCGGCCGAGTATGCGGAGTTGGCCGCGCACATCGTGGCCAACTCGATGCTCAACGGCGAAACCATCCGGCTGGACGGCGCGATCCGGATGGCGCCCAAGTAACCGAAGGGTCCGGTGAGCGGGGGAGTAACTGGCGCGGCAGGTCCCGGGCGGTACCCCAGGCAACCGGCGCCTCCCGGGCTGCGCCCAGGTATCCGGCGCCTCACGGACGGCACCTAGACAACCGGCACCTCCCCGGGCGGCACCTAGGCAACCGGCGCCTCCCGGGACCCGTCGGCGAAAGGCGAGGCGCCGCCGTCGTACGCTTGAGGTGGACCGTGCCGATGCTTGGAGTCCCCGGGAACGGCACGCCCGCCGCAGCCGCCCGCAGGACGCGAAAGGACGCACCCATGCCGCACGCCGCCCGCGACCGGGATGTCGACTCAAGCCTGCGCGCCGATGTGCGCCGGGTGAGCACGCTGCTGGGGGCATCGCTGGCCCGGCAGCACGGGCCGGAGCTGCTTCACCTGGTGGAGCAGGTGCGGCTGCTGACCAAGGAGTCCAAGGAAGCGGCCCGCGGCGAGGGCGAGGCCACGGGGCCCTGGACCGCCCGCGAGGTGATCGACCAGGTTCGCGAATTGCTCGCGGGGCTGGACGTGGACGAGGCCACCGACCTGGTGCGGGCTTTTGCCTTCTACTTCCACCTGGCCAACGCCGCCGAACAGGTGCATCGGGTGCGCCAATTGCGTGCCCGGCCGGAGGAAGACGGGCAGTTGCTGCGCACCGTGGCGCAGATTGCCGAGGAAGCGGGGCCCGAGGCGCTGCAGCGCGCGGTCAACCAGCTCGACGTCCGCCCCGTCTTCACCGCGCATCCCACCGAGGCATCGCGCCGCACCGTGCTGGACAAGCTGCGCGCCATCTCCGACCTGCTGTCCACCACGACGGCGGAGGGCAGCACGGCGCGGCGGCGGCAGGACCGGCGGCTGGCCGAGATCATCGACCAGATGTGGCAGACGGACGAGCTGCGGCACGTGCGGCCGAGCCCGGTGGATGAGGCGCGCAACGCCGTCTACTACCTGGGCAACATCCTTAACAACACCCTGCCGGAACTGATGGGGGACCTGGCCGAACTGCTCTCCGAACATAGCGTGACGCTGCCCGCCGACGGGGCGCCGCTGCGCTTCGGCTCGTGGATCGGCGGCGACCGCGACGGCAACCCGCTGGTCACCGTGGACGTGACGCATGAGGTCTTCCAGCTGCAGAACCAGCACGCGGTGCGGATCAACATCGGCTTCGTGGACAGCTTGATCGCCGTCCTGTCCAACTCGATGACGATCGTGGCCGCCAGCGACGAGCTGCTGGACTCCGTGGCCAGGGACCTGGAGAACCTGCCGGGCCTGGACACCAGGGTGCGCGAGCTGAACGCTAACGAGCCTTACCGGCTGAAACTGACCTGCATCAAGGCGAAGCTGCTCAACACCAGCGCGCGGATCCAGCGCCGGCTCCCGCACGAGCCCGGGCGGGACTACAGCTCGACGGCGGAGGTGCTGGCCGACCTGGCGCCGATCGAGCAATCCCTGCGCGCCCACACCGCGTCGTTGGTGGCGGACGGTTCGCTGGCCGCTGTGCGCCGGGCGGTCTCGACTATCGGGCTGCACCTGGCCACCCTGGACTTTCGGGATAACGCGGGGAAGCACCACAAGGCGGTCGCGGCGCTGCTGGCCGCCCGCGATGCCGCGCGGACCCCGGCCGGGGCGACGGCGGCCGTTGGGGCCGCGGCG
>NZ_JBNHGL010000327.1:0-2596 GCF_059091245.1 Arthrobacter sp. Y3225116 | reverse complement strand
GTGGTGGGGGGGGGGGGCCGCCGCGGCGGTGATCGGCCCCGCCGACGCCCACCCCGGCTCGCACCGGATCCTCGGCGGTGTCTCCCGCGCCGGCACCGAACACCACGAGCTGTGCGTCGGCGGGCCCGCGGGCATGTTCACGGACACCAAGGGCCTGCTGGAGAACGGGCTGGAACTGGTTGTCAACGCCTGGCACGAGGCCCACCGCGACGGCTGGAACTGGACCGCCATGGACCGGTACGTCACGCACCAGGTCTCCACCTCGTATACCAACGCGATCATCAAGGCCGTCAACCTGGTCCGCGAGCGCGTGCCGATCACCTTCCCGAAGTGGGGCAACGTGGGGCCGGCATCGCTGCCGATGACCCTCGCCCAGGAGGCCCAGACCCTGGGCAGCGGCGACCGCGTGCTCTGCATGGGCGTGGGCTCCGGCCTGAACACCACCATGATGGAGATTGCGTGGTAGACACCCCCCTCTGGCCGGGCGTCGACCCGGCCTGGTCCCGCCGCGTCCGCGTCCCGTCCACCGCCGCCGTGGACCCGGCCGGCAGCGAGCACGCATGGCACCTTTTGGACAACGGCCCGCAGCTGGCCGAACGCGGCATCGAGCCGGTTGGCACACTGCTATGCGTGCACGGCAACCCCACCTGGTCCTACTTGTGGCGCAGCCTGCTGGACGCCGCCGGTAACGCCGCGGCGCCGTGGCGCGTGGTCGCCGTCGACCAGCTGGACATGGGTTTCTCCGAACGCACCGGCAGCTTCCGCCGGCTCGAGGACCGGATCACCGACCTGGGCGACCTGACCGCCGGACTGGGCATCACCGGCCCCGTCGTCACCGTCGGACACGACTGGGGCGGCGTGATCTCGCTGGGCTGGGCCACCCGGCACCGCGACCAGCTCGCCGGCGTCGTCCTGACCAACACCGCCGTCCACCCCGCCGGCTTCGGGCTGCCCGCCCCGCTCAAACTGGCGCTGCACCCCGCCGTGCATCGCTGGGGCACGACGACGTCGGCCGCCTTCCTGCGCGTCACGCACGCCTTGGCGCATCCTCCGTTGGCGAAGGACGTCAGGGCCGCGTTCATGGCCCCGTACCGGCACGCGGCCCGCCGCACCGGGGTGGGCAACTTCGTGGCCGACATCCCGGCCGACGAGGCCGCGCCCAGCTGGGACGCGCTGAACGGGGTGGCCGAGGGCATCCGCGGCCTGGACGTTCCGGCGCTGATCCTGTGGGGCCCCAGGGACCCGGTGTTCTCCGACCGCTACCTGCGCGACCTGCTGGACCGGCTGCCGCAGGCCGACGTGCACCGCTTCGAAGGCGCCGGACACCTGCTCCCCGAAGACCGTGACATCGCGGGCCCCGTTTTCACCTGGCTCGACGCCGCCGTGGCCGGCGGCGGGCACGCGGCCGCCGCCCAAGAGCCCCGCGCCGCGGCTCCCTTCCGCTCCATGCTCGCCGAACTGGACGAACGCCGGAACGACGACTCCCCCGCCGTCGTCGACATGGCCCCGCTGGGCGCCGCGGCGGCAGGAAAGCGGACGCTGTCCTGGGCCGAGCTCGCCGGCCAGGTGGACCTGCTCGCCGACGGCCTGGCCGGGATCGGCGTGCGGGCAGGCGACCGAGTCAACCTGCTGGTGCCGCCCGGCATCGAACTGACCAGCCTGATCTACGCCTGCCTGAAGCTCGGCGCCGTCATCGTGGTGGCCGACGCCGGGCTGGGACCCGCCGGCCTGAGCCGTGCCATCAAGGGCGCCGGTCCCCGGTTCATCATCGGCATCGAACGTGCCTTCGCGGCCGCGCGGCTGTTCGGCTGGCCGGGCGAGCGGATCAGCGTGACCGAAATCGGCGGGGCCAAGCGCAGGCTCTACGGCGTCGCCCACACCGTGCCCGAACTGCTCGAATCCACCGCCGCCGCCGCCGCTGCCGCTGCCCCGCCCGGCGGCCGCGCCGGGCGCTCCGCCCCCGGGCCCGACGACGACGCCGCCATCCTCTTCACCTCCGGCTCCACCGGACCGGCCAAGGGCGTCGTCTATACGCACCGCCGGCTGGCCGCCATGCGGGACACCCTCAAGGACACCTACGGGCTGGAAGCCGGCACCTCGCTGGTGGCCGGCTTCGCACCGTTCGCCCTGCTGGGCCCGGCACTGGGGGCCACGTCGGTGACCCCGGACATGGACGTCACCGCGCCCAAGACGCTCACCGCCGCGGCCCTGGCCGATGCTGCCGCGGCGGTCGGCGCCACCGCCGTCTTCGCCTCGCCCGCCGCCCTCGCGAACGTGCTCGCCACCGCCGACGGCCTCACGGACGAACACCGGGTGGTGCTGGCCGACGTGCAACTGCTGCTCTCGGCCGGCGCGCCGATCCCCGAGCCGCTGCTGGCCAAGATGCAGTCGCTGATGCCGTCGGCCCAGCTGCACACCCCCTACGGCATGACCGAGGCGCTGCCCGTGACGGACATCAGCCTGGCGGAAATCCGCGCGGCCGGTTTCGGAAACGGCGTCTGCGTCGGCACCCCGCTGGCGTTGATTTCCATCCTGCTGTTCCCGACCACCACCGGCCTGAACCTGCTGGACGTCACCGATGCCTTCGTCAACAGCT
>NZ_JBNHGL010000326.1:0-2598 GCF_059091245.1 Arthrobacter sp. Y3225116 | reverse complement strand
GCAGGCGCTCCATGCCGGGGTCGACCAGCGGCTCGGCGGCGACGGTGGCCGGGATGCGGCGGCCGAAGTATTCGATCTCGACGCCGTCTCCCTCCCCAAGGTCCGCAGGGAGCCACGCGTACGCCACAGGCCCGCCCACCGTGTAGCCGAAGGCCGCGCTGGTGACGTAGCCGGACGGGACGTCGTCCACGTACACCGGCTCCTTGCCCAGCACCACCGACCGGCCGTCGTCGATGGTCAGGCAGCGCAGCCGCCGGGCCGGAGCGCCCGCGGCGGCCAACGCGGGGCCGCCCACGAACCCGCCCTTGTCGGCCTTGACCGCGAACCCGAGGCCCGCCTCCTCCGGCGTGTGCTCGGTGGTCACGTCGGTGCCCCAGAGCCGGTAGCCCTTTTCCAGCCGCAGGCTGTTGAACGCGGCCCGGCCGGCGGCGATGATCCCGTGCTCCTGCCCGGCGTCGAACAGCGCGTCCCAGAGCCTGAGCCCCTGATCGGCCGTGGTGTACAGCTCCCAGCCCAGCTCGCCCACGTAGGAGAGCCGCATCGCGGTGACGGAGAGGCCGGCAATGCGCACCTGGGCCGTGCGGAAGTACTTGAGCGAGTCGTTGCTGAAGTCGTCGCTGCTGACCTTGGCCATCACGCCGCGCGCCAAGGGGCCCCAGAGCCCGATGCAGCAGGTGCCGGCGGTAATGTCCCCGACCCGGACCCACTGGGCCGGGTCGGCCTGCGATTGCGCGGCCGCCTCGCCGCGCAGGTACTCGTAGTCGGCGTTGTTGTTGATGCCGGCCTGGAACCGCTCCGGCCCCAGCCGCGCCACCGTGATGTCGCTGCGGATGCCGCCGCCGGAGTCCAGCAACAGGCAGTAAGTCACCGCCCCGGGTTTCTTGTTCAGCTGCCCGGTGCCCAGCCGCTGCAGCAGGGCCAGGGCCCCCGGCCCGGTCACCTCCACCCGCTTCAGCGGCGTCATGTCGTACATGGCGACGGCGGTGCGCGTCTTCCACGCTTCGGCCGCGGCGATGGGGGAGTGGTAACGGGCGGCCCAGGCGTCGCGCTCGGGTTCCCGCCAGTCCTGCGGCAGCGCCGCCAGCAGCGCCGCGTTGGCCTCGTACCAGTGCGGGCGCTCCCAGCCGCCGGATTCCAGGAAGACCGCGCCGAGCTCTTGCTGGCGGCCGAAGAAGGGGCTGGTGCGCAGGTTCCGCGGGGATTCGCGCGGTTGCAGCGGGTGCAGCACGTCGTAGATCTCCACGAAGTTCTGCTGCGACGTCTCGCTGATGTATTCCGGGGCCAGTTGCACGTCTTCGAACCGGCGCACATCGCATTCGTGCAGGTCCGTCTGCGACCGCCCGTCCACCAGCAGTTCTGCCACCGCCTTGGCCACACCCGCCGAATGGGTGACCCAGACGGCCTCGGCCAGGTAGAAGCCGGCGACGTCCGGGGACTCGCCGATCACCGGGCCGCCGTCGGGGGTGAAGGAAAAGACGCCGTTGAAGCCGTCGGTGATGCCCGCGCCGCGGAGTGCCGGCAGCAGCCGCTGGCTTTCCCGCCAGGACGGTTCGAAGTCCGCCGCCGTGAAATCCAGCCGTGACGGCATGCGGTCGTCGGAGACGTCCGCCGGCGCGACGGCCGGCAGCCCGTCCAGGTCCACCGGCATGGGCCGGTGCGCGTAGGAACCGATGCCCAGCCGGTCGCCGTGCTCCCGGAAGTACAGGTCCGCGTCCTGGTGGCGCAGGATCGGCAGCCGCGCGCCGTTGGGCAGTTCGTTCCGGCCGGCCAGCGCCGGCAGCGCGGACGTCTTGACGTACTGGTGCGCCAGCGGAAGCAGCGGCACCGTCATGCCGGCCATGGCGCCGATCTTCGGCCCCCAGAACCCGGCACAGCAGACCACGACGTCGGCGGGGACCCGCCCGGTGTCGGTCTCCACCGCGGTGACCCGTCCGCCGTCGTGCTCAATGCCCGTCACGGTGGTGGAACCGCGGAACTCGACGCCGGCGGCGGAGGCGCGGGCGATCAGCAGCCGGACGGCGCGGGCCGCGAGTGCCAGCCCGTCGGAGGGAATGTGCAGGCCGCCGAGCACGTTGCCGGCCGGCAGCAGCGGATGGTGCTTTTCGCATTCCTCCGGATCGATCAGCCGGGCCTCCACGCCCCAGGAGGCGGCGAAGCCGGCCCTGCGCTTGAGTTCTTCGAACCGCGCGGGCGTGGTGGCCACCTCCAGCCCGCCCACCTGGTTGAAGCAGGAGGTGCCGTCGGCCGTGAGCGAGCGCATTTTGCCCACGGTGTAGCGGGCGAATTCGGTCATGGTCTTGGACGGATTGGTCTGGAAGACCAGCCCGGGTGCGTGCGAACTCGACCCGCCGGCCAGGTGCAGCGGGCCCTGCTCCAGGACGGTGACGTTCGTCCGGCCGCGGGCGGCCAGTTCGTCCGCCAGATTGGCGCCGACGATCCCTGCTCCGATGATGACGATGCGCGGGGAAGTGCTCATGCGGTAATGCTCCTTCAGGTAACAGGGCGGGGCATCGACGTCGAAGGCCATGCCGTGGTGCTCTGGCAGCCCGGCACGGATCCGGGAGCCGTAGCGGGCCTGGCGTCACGGCGGACCTATCC
>NZ_JBNHGL010000325.1:0-2607 GCF_059091245.1 Arthrobacter sp. Y3225116 | reverse complement strand
GGCGATCAGCAGGCCTGCCAGCAGCCCGGCCGCCACCGTGATGCCCACGCCGCGGACGACGACGCGGGTGTGCGAGGACCGCTCGTTCGGCACGTCCAGCACGCCCAGCCGCTTGAGCATGGGGATCAGCGCGAAAGGCAGCACCAGGCTGAGCAGAAGGGCCGCGGCAACGGCCACCACGGCTGCGGTCACGAGGCCCGCTCCCGCCCGTCGTCCTTAAGCCCGGCCTCGAGTTCGTCGTCGGCGGCCACTGCCGCCGGGACCGCGTCGTCGAGTTCGTCGTCGGCGGCCCCGGCCGCCGGGACCACGTCGATCGCCCCGGTCGAGGCCGAGATCAGGTCCTGCCGGCTCTTCCACTCGGCCAGGCTCATCCGGTCCGGGTCCAGGCCCTCGATGGAGGCGTGCGAGATTTTGGGGTGCAGCGGACGGGAATCGCTTTCGCCCTCCCCGATCAGGTCCTCGTGCAGCTTTTCGCCGGGGCGCAGGCCGGTAAACACTATTTCCACGTCCTTGCCCGACATCGCAATCATCCGCTCGGCAACGTCCAGGATCTTCACCGGTTCGCCCATGTCGAGGATCAGCACTTCCCCGCCGCTGCCGATCGCGCCGGCCTGGATCACCAGCTGGCAGGCTTCCGGAATCGTCATGAAGAACCGGGTGGCCGCGGCATCGGTGACCGTGACCGGACCGCCCTTGCGGATCTGCTCGCTGAACAGCGGCAGCACCGAACCGCGGCTGCCCAGCACGTTGCCGAACCGGACGGAGACGTACTTCTGCCCGGTCTGCTGCGCCACCCAGGCCGTCAGCTTTTCCGCCACGCGCTTGGAATGGCCCAGCACGGTGGTGGGGTTGGCGGCCTTGTCGGTGGAAATGTTGACGAAGGTCGCAACGTGCGCGGCGCGGGCGGCGCGCAGCACGTTCAGCGAACCGAGCACGTTGGTCTTCCAGGCCTCCTCCGGGTACTGCTCCAGCAGCGACACGTGCTTGAGCGCCGCGGCGTGGAACACCACCTCCGGCTTCCGGTCAAGGAAGATGGCCTCGAGTGCGGCGGGGTCGCGGATGTCGGCCAACACGGTGTCCCTGCCCGTGAGCAGGCCCTTGCCGGTGATCGAGATCTGCGTGCCCTGCAGCCCGGTCTCGTCGCGGTCCAGCATGATCAGCTCGGCCGGCTGGAACGCGTGGATCTGGCGGCACAGTTCGGAACCGATGGACCCGCCGGCGCCCGTGACCAGCACGCGCTTGCCGGTGACGTAGTGGGCAATCTCTTCGACGTGGATATCCACCGGCTGCCGCCCGATGAGGTCCTCGATGTCCACCTCGCGGAAGGAGAAGTCCTGGCGGCCAGTGAGCATTTCCTTCAGCGGCGGTACCACCAGCACCCGCATGTTCCGGCCCGCGATGCTGTCGGAGATCTGCCGCATCCGCGCGGAGTCGATGTCCGCGATCGCCACCAGCAGCACGGTCGCCCCGGTGCGGTGCGCGATCTCCGGCAGGTCCTCCATCCGGCCCAGCACCGGGACGGAGGCGATGCGCAGGTGCTTTTTGGCCGGATCGTCGTCGATCAGCCCCACCGGCAGCCAGGGCGAGGCCGGGTCGTTGCTCATCCGGGTCACGATGTTGTTGCCGACGAAACCGGCGCCGTAGATCAGCGTCCGCTCGGCCTCGTCCCCCGGCTTGGCCTTGCTTTCCACATACATCCGCTTCAGGTAGCGGACGGCGGCCATGAACAGGCAGGCGAACGGGAAGGCGATCAGGCCGGTGCCGCGCGCGATGCCCAGCGAGATGCCGAACAGCAGCAGCCCCACGCTCAGGATCAACGACACCGAGATGGTCACCATGACCAGCAGCTTGGCCTCGTGAAAACTGCCGAAACTGTAGCGGCCCTTATAGAGGGCGAACGCAGATCCGACGGCGATCTGGGCCGCGATGGCCACCGCACAGAGCAGGATGATGCCGGGAATCTTGGTCAGGCTCAGCGTCATCTCGTAGCGCAGGAAGACGGCCAGCACGATGGCCAGGACCCAGGCCAGGGAGTCCAGCAGGATCTGCGACCAGAGCCACAGGGCCCGGTCGCTGCTGGCGGTCTTGCCGCGGGGAAGAGCGGAATCGTGGCTCATGCCTCTACAGTCTCCCCCAGGCCCAGGATGCCCGGCACGACCGTGCGCAGTGTTTCCAGGCTGATCGTGCCCTCGCGGACCACCCGCAGTGTGGCGGAAGTGCAGTCGACGATGGTGGAGGGCACCGCCGTCGTGCCGTCGACGGGCCGGAAGCCGTCTTCCAGATAGACGTCCACGGACTCGGCCAACTGCTCCCTGGCCTGCGCGGCCGTCTGCGCCGACGGCTGCCCGGTGCGGTTCGCGGAGGACACGGCCAGCGGCCCGGTGGCCGCCAGCAGCTCCAGCGCCAGTTCGTCGTCGGGCATGCGCAGGGCGACGGTGCCCTTGGTTTCGCCCAGGTCCCAGGTCAGCGACGGCTGCGCGCGGAAAATCAGGGTCAGGCCGCCGGGCCAGAAGGTGTCGGCGAGGGCACGGGCCTCGGCGCTCACGTCGGTGGCCAGCCCGTCCATGGTCTGCGGCCGCGGCACCAGCACCGGCGGGGGCATTTTGC
>NZ_JBNHGL010000324.1:0-2661 GCF_059091245.1 Arthrobacter sp. Y3225116 | reverse complement strand
CTGCCACTCGTAGAGCGCCCTGCCGATGCCGCGGCGGCGCCAGTCCGGATCCACCCCGCCCCAGGTGTGGGCGACGGGTGAGCCGGCGTTCGCGTAGACCCGGCCCACGGCACGCACCGTCCCGCCGGCATCCAGCCCGATGGCGGTGCACTCAGCGGGGTCGTTGGCAGGGTCGTCGAACGCCTCCGCCAGATCCGCCGTCGTCTCGGTCCAGACCGGTTTGTCCACCGCGGCCATCCGATGGATCAACCGGTGCCAGCCCTCGATGTCCGAGGCGGACATGGGACGCCAACGCAGGGCTCCGCCGGGAACGACCGGCAGGTCGGAATTGGTCATTGCCTCAGCTTAGGGCAGCGGCGTACGGGCCGGTAGGCAGATGCAGCCGAAGCTCGCACCATGCGGCTTGCCGCTCGTCGTGCGTCACCATGACCACTGCCTTGCCGGCGAGCCCGCGGCGCAGGTCGGCCAGCAACGCGTCCCCGGCCTCGCGGTCCAGGTGCGCGGCCGGTTCGTCCAGCAGCACCACATCGGAGTCGGCCAGCAGCGCCCGGGCCACGGCGAGTCGCTGCCGCTGGCCGCCGGAGAGGAAGTGCCCGCCCGGGCCGATCCGGGTGCCCAGCCCGTGCGGCAGTCCGGCCAGGAATCCGCCCAACCCCACGGCGGCGAGCGCCGCGCGCATCTCCTCTTCGGCCGGCGGATCCGTGGCCGGCCGGGCCAGCAGCAGATTGGCGCGGAGCGTCGAGTTGAACAGGTGCGCTTCCTGGGGCATCCACGCGATGGCCGACCGCGGCGCCCCGCCGGCCGTCCCGTTGACCAGGTAGCGGCCGGAGGCCAGTGGCAGGAAGCCCAGCAGCACGCCGAGCAGCGTGGACTTCCCGCTCCCCGACGGGCCGGTGACCGCCAGCCATTGTCCGCGCTCCACCCGCAGGTCCACGCCGGTGAAGGCGTCGTGGCCGGCGCCCGGGTACCGGTAGGACGCGTTGCGCAGTTCCAGCGCCTCGACCGGAGCTTCCCGCCGCGCTTGGCCGGCCGGGGCCGCGCCGCCGCTGCCCAGCTCCGGAACGACGCGTGCCCCGGCGGCGCGCCAGGCGCCCCATTGCTGCACCGCGGTGTTCACCGCCATGAAAGGTTCGGCCAGCGCCAGCTGCATCAGAACGACGACGGCCACCACCCCCGGCGCGGTGCCTCCCGCCGAACCCAGCATCACGACGGCCGAGAGGGAACAGGCCAGCACCGTCAGCGCGTGTCCCAGGCCCTGCGCCCAGGCGCTGCGCTGCACGGCGGCGGTCGCTTCCCGGTCAAGGCGGCGGGCGCGCAGCAGCAGCGGCCCGGCAGCCGTGTTGGCGGCCAGGTCGGGTGCGGCCGCCAGCAGCCGCGTGAAGGCGTTCAGCGACCTGCCCTTGATCCGCACGGTGGTTGCCTGGGCGTGGCGGTCCGCCCAGCGCGTCAGGGCCGGGGCACCCAGCACGCAGATCCCGGAGAGCAGCAGCTGCCAGCCCAGGGCCGCCGGCATCAGCAGAGCGGTGGCCACGCAGGACGCGGCGGCCACCAGCAGGCCGACCAGCGGGGCGAAGACGGCCCGGGGGGCGATGTCCCGCAGTTCGTCCACGTCTCCGACCAGCCGCTCCAGGGCGCCGCCGCCGCGGGCCAGCCGCCGCCATGCTGCCGGCCGCTGCAGCAGCCCGTTCCACAGCCTGATCCGCAGCCGGTCGGTGCTTTCGAAGACGGCGTCGTGCAGCTTCAGCCGCTCCTGGTAGCGCAGTACCGAACGCCCGATCCCGAAGAACCGGACACCGACGATGGAGGTCATCAGGTACAGGATCGGCGGCTGTTCGCTGGCATAGACGATCAGCCAACCGGACAGGCCCGCCAGCGCGACGGCGAAGAGTGCCGCGCCGAGGCCAAAGCAGAGGGCGGCCAGGAACCTGCCGCTCCACGGCCGCAGCAGCGCCGCCTGCCGCCACAGGCCGGGTCCGGCGCCGGCGGCGTCCTCCGCCGCCGCTTCCGTTGTGCCGCCCTCCCCCGGCGCTTCCGTTCCGGCGCCCGCCCTTGCTCCGGGCGCCTGCCCGCCGCGTTCGATCCCCGCTGCCGGGGTCCGCACACCCTCCGTCCCCGCCGGGGCGGCAGCAACGGTTTCCCCGGGCGCCGGCATCACCGGCACCACGTGGTCGGCGAGCGCCGCGGTGTCCGGGTCGTGGGCCACCAGCACGGTGGTCACCCGGCCGCGGAGCCGGTCCAGCGCCGCCTCGATGGCCCGGGCGCTGCGCTCATCCACGTGTGCGGTAGGTTCATCGGCCAGCAGCACGTCCACCCCGGGGACATGTTCAATCCGGGCCAAGGCCCGTGCCACGGCCACGCGCCGCAGCTCTCCCGGGCTCAAGTCGCCGGTGTCCGCGTCCGCCAGGCCGGCGGCATTTACCTGCGCCAGCGCTTCCTCCGCCGCTGCACGCCCGGCCGGTCCTGTCAGCCCCGCATACAGCGCCACCTCCTCGGCCGCGGTGGCCTCGGAGGGAACCGGGTGCTGCGGGATCCACGCGATCCGGCCGCGGTCGAGGCCGGACACCCCGCCGGCCAGCCGGATGCCGGCCCCGTCCCGGCGCAGGCCCGCCAGGATCTCCAGCACCGTGGTCTTGCCGCCGCCGCTCGGCCCGGACAAGGCGG
>NZ_JBNHGL010000323.1:0-2670 GCF_059091245.1 Arthrobacter sp. Y3225116 | reverse complement strand
CAGCCCGTTGAGCACGGCGGGGGAGACGTTGGCGAGCACGCGTTCGGCCGAGACGACGACGCCGCCCGCGCCGCCGTCGTCGTACGCCACCTCTCCCTCGGGGGAGACGGAGGTGACGCGCGCCCGGGTCCGCAGCTCCGCGCCGGCGCTGCGGGCCGCCTTTTCCAGCGCCGCGCTGACCGCACCCATGCCGCCTTCGGGCACGTCCCAGTCACCGGTACCGCCGCCGATCACGTGGTAGAGGAAGCATTTGTTCTGCTGCAGCGAGGCGTCGTGGGCGCCGGCAAAGGTGCTGATCAGGGCGTCGGTGAGCACCACCCCGCGGACCAGGTCCGAGCCGAAACTGCGCTCGACCGCCTCGCCGATCGGCCGTTCGATGAAGTCGTGCCAGGCCTCGTCGTCGCCGACCCTGCTGCGCACCTCGGACCGGCGGGGCAGCGGTTCGGTGACGGAGGGCCAGAGGGCCCGGGCCAGCCGGCTGGTGCGCTGATAGAACCCGGCGAAGGGCTCGAAGTCGGTGGCCGCGCCCACGGCGGCGAAGGAGGAGCGGGTGGCATCCGGGTCCTGGTTGTCCACCAGCAGGCCCGCCGCGGCCCCGGGCAGGGGCGTGTAGGACGAGAAGCGCCGGCGCAGCAGCCGCAGGTCCAGCCGCAGGTCGTCGATGATGCGCCGCGGCAGCAGGCTGACCAGGTAGGAATAGCGCGAGATGCGGGCCCCGGTGCCGGGAAAGACTTCCGCCGACACCGCGGCGCCGCCGACCTGGTCTTCGCGTTCGAGCACGAGCACGCTCCGCCCGGCGCGGGCGAGGTAGGCGGCCGCGACCAGGCCGTTGTGGCCGCCGCCGGCGATGACCACGTCGTAGTGTTCGGGCATGTCAGTCCTTCCGTCCCGCCGGCGGGATCAGGGTTTGCGGGCCAGGATCTCGCCGTTGGGAATCAGGAACCACGCATCCGGGGCAGCGGCCCACGTCAGCCACCCCCGGGCTATCCGTTCCAGCCCGGCCCGGTCGATCAGCCCCCGCTCCAGCGACTGTTCCGCGTAGCCGGAGTGCAGGACCCGCTCCGACCAGACCTCGCCCTGCCAGCGGCGCTGCTCCTCGGTGGCATACAGCCAGTTGGACGACGACGGCGTGATGTCGTGGAAACCGGCCGCCTGCGCCCACGCGATGAGGTGCCGGCCGGCGTCCGGTTCGGCGCGGTTGCCGCGGGCGAGCTGCTGGTAGGTCTCCATCCAGTCGTCGAGTTCGGGCAGTTCCGGGTACCAGCTCATGCCATGGAAGTCGGCGTCCCGGACGGCCACGATGCCGCCCGGCTTGACCACCCGCCGCATCTCGTAGAGCGCGGCGACCGGGTCGGTCAGGTGCTGGAGGACCTGGTGGGCGTGCACCACGTCGAAGGTGTCGTCATCGAACTCGAGGTCGTAGATGTTGCCCGCGACGAAGGTGGCGTTCTCGATCCCGCGCAGGGCGGTGAGTTCGGCCGCCTGGGTCAGGACATCGTCGGACCGGTCCAACCCGGTCACCTGTCCCGGGGCCACCCGCTCGGCCAGGTCAACGGTGATGCTGCCCGGGCCGCAGCCCACGTCCAGCAGCATCATCCCGGGCTTGAGCTCCGGCAGCAGGTAGGCCGCGCAGTCCTCGGCGGTCCGGATGGCATGGGCTTTGACCACGCTTTTGTGGTGTCCGTGGGAGTAGACCTCGTCCTTCATAGTGGGAGACTACTCCGGGCCCCCGCGGCCACGTAGCTGCCGTGCCGGAATGTTGCGCTATTTGTCGGCCGACGCGACTTCGGCACAGGCGGTTTCGGTGGCGGCGATGATGTCCGCCAGGAACGCCGCGAGCCGCTGCCGGTCTTCCGCCGGATAGTCGGAGAGCACCCGGCCGATGTTGCGGGCCAGCGGTGCGAACATGGCGCCGCCGGTGGCGCGGGCCAGGTCCGTCAGCTCCAGGTGCACCTTGCGGCGGTCGGTGTCGCTGCGGGTCCGCTTCACGTGGCCGGAGCGGTCCAGCCGGTCCACCAGCGCGGTGGTCGCCGGCGAGCTGAGGTGCAGTTCGTTCCGCAGGCTGCCCGGAGTCACCGTGCGGCCGTCGGCGGCGGCCCGGACCATCGCGGCCAGGGCGTTGAGGTCGGTGCGGTGCAGGGCGTCCCGCTGGCTGACCGCTTCAATGTAGCGTTCGCTCTCCACGACGAACTGCTGCAGCAACAGCAGCAGCCGCTCTTCCTTGTGCGCCACGTTCCTCCCTCCGGCAACCTCTCCAAGGATAGTTCACCCGGGGCTTATCTCCACCGTAGAACTACTCTATAGTGGAGCTTGTTTTGGCCCGTCGACTGCAGAGGTTCGGTTTCCCATGGCCCGCTGGCTCAGAATGCTCCTGCCAGCCCTGGTGGCGGTTGCCTGGCTCGCCGCCGCGGGCCTGGGCGGACCGACCTTCGGCAAGCTCTCCGAGGTGTCCACCAACGACCAGGCGGGATTCCTTCCGGCCGGCGCCGAATCCACCGCCGCGGGCGACTGGCAGGAGCGGTTCTTGGACGCCGATGCGGCCCCGGCCATCGTCGTCGTCGAATTCGAGGGCCCGCTCCAGCCGCAGCAGTTGGCGGAGTACGCCCCGCTGGCCGAACGGCTGTCGGAGGCCGTCGGGCCGGGGGGAGGCGGCGCCGCCGGGGTGGTCGG
>NZ_JBNHGL010000322.1:0-2680 GCF_059091245.1 Arthrobacter sp. Y3225116 | reverse complement strand
CGCGTCACCCTGCTGGAGCAGCGCTCCGGCCTCGGCGGCCGGGCGGGACGGCACGAGCGCGACGGCTTCCGCTTCGACACCGGTCCGTCCTGGTACCTGATGCCGGAGGTGATTGACCACTGGTTCAAGCTGATGGGCTCCAGCGCCGCGGAGGCGCTGGAGCTGGTGCGGCTGGACCCCGGCTACCGGATCTGGTTCGAGGGGCATCCGGCGGCCACGGAGGTCCACTCGGGCCGCGACAACGTGGCGGGACTTTTCGAAGGCCTGCAACCGGGGTCCGGGCCGGCGCTGCACCGCTACCTGGACGAGGCGGCGGAAACGTACCGGCTGGCCAAGGAGCACTTCCTGTACGACGACTTCGCCAGCCTGCGCGGCCTGGCCCACCCGCGGGTGCTGCGCCGGGCACCCCGGCTGGCCAAGCTGCTGGGCTGGAGCCTGGACCGTTACGTCCGCGAACGGTTCACGGACCCGCGGCTGCACCAGGTGTTGGGGTACCCGGCGGTGTTCCTGGGTACCAGCCCGTACCGGGCGCCGGCGATGTACCACCTGATGAGCCACCTGGACCTCGACGACGGCGTGTACTACCCGATGGGCGGGTTCGCGGCGCTGGTCGATGCGATGGAGCGGCTGGCGCGGGAGGCCGGCGTCCGGATCGAAACCCGCGCCACCGCCCGGCACATCGTCACCGGGCAGTCCGGCGCGAAGGCCCGCTGCGAGGCAGTGCTCTGGTCCGATGCCGCCGGCGCCGAACGCCGGACGGCGGCGGGCATCGTCGTCGCCGCGGCGGATCTGCATCACGTGGAGACCGGGCTGCTGCCGGCGCACCTGCGCAGCCACCCGGAACGGGTGTGGCGCCGCCGCGACCCCGGTCCCAGCGCCGTGCTGGTCTGCCTGGGCGTGCGCGGGCCGCTGCCGCGGCTGGCCCACCACAACCTGCTCTTCACACGGGACTGGAAGGAGAACTTCAGCCGAATCCGCTCCGGGCGGGCGCTGGCTCGGGAGACCTCCATCTACGTATGCAAACCCAGCGCCACCGACGCCGTAGTAGCACCGGCCGGGGACGAGAACCTGTTCATCCTGGTTCCCGCACCTGCGGCGCCGGCCTGGGGCTCGGGCGGTGACGACGGGTCCGGGGCGGCCGCCGTGGAAGCGGTCGCGGACGCGGCCATCGACCAGCTGGCCGCCTGGACGGGAGTGGCAAACCTCCGCGGCCGGATTGCCGTCCGCCGCACCTTCGGGCCGGCGGACTTTGTGGACGGCTTTAACGCGTGGCGTGGCAGCGCACTGGGTGCGGCGCATACCCTGCGGCAGAGCGCCTTCCTGCGCCCGGGCAATCGGAGCCGCCGGGTGGACGGGCTGCACTACGCCGGCAGTTCCGTCCGGCCGGGCATCGGCGTGCCCATGTGCCTGATCAGTGCCGAACTGGTGCTTAAGGCCGTGCAGGGGATCGGGGCACCCGGGGCACTGCCGGAACCGGACTCGGCGGCGCCCGGCCCCGCGCCGTCGTCGGACAGTGCGGGGAGGAGCGCATGATCTATCTGGCCGTGCTGGTTGCGCTGCTGGGCTGCATGGCCCTGCTGGACGCGCGCTACAGGCTGTTCTTCTTCGACCGTCCGGTCGCGGCCGCCGTCACCCTGGCCATCGGACTGGCGTACTTCCTGGCCTGGGACGTCTGGGCGATCGCGCTGGGAATCTTTGTGCACCGCGACTCGCCGCTGATGACCGGCCTGATGCTGGCCCCCGAGTTGCCGCTCGAGGAGGCGTTCTTCCTGGCCTTCCTCTGCTACCAAACCATGATCCTGTTCACCGGGCTGCTGGCGTGGGGCCGGCACCGGCGGGCTGTCCGCGCGGCCGGACCGCAACTGGTCAGCCACGACGACGGGGCCTCGGCCGGAGGTGGCGCGGCGTGAGTTTCCTGGAGCTGAATGCGGTCTTTCTCGGCGTCGCGATTGCCGCGGCAGTGGGCGCGGTCCTGGCCAGGCGGGTGCCCCGCGGGGCCGCGGCGGCGGCCGGCCTGTCCGTCGCTGCGCTGTGGGTGCTCACCGCCGTGTTCGACAACGTCATGATCGCCTCCGGGCTGTTCGACTACGGCGGACACGCCCTGGCCGGGCTCCGGATCGGCCTGGCGCCGATCGAGGACTTCGCCTATCCGCTGGGCGCGGCGCTGCTGCTGCCCGCGGTGTGGCTGATGCTCACAGGCCCGCGCCGCCGCCGCGCCGATGAGAGGGCCGGCCGAGCCGACGGGGGAGGGGAACCGCCGTGATCCGCGAACTGGTCATCACCTCCCGGCCGGTGTCCTGGGTTAACACCGCCTACCCCTTCGCCGCCGGATACCTGCTGGCTTCCGGCGGCGTCGACTGGCTGGTGGTAGTGGGCACGATCTTCTTCCTGGTCCCGTACAACCTGGCGATGTACGGCATTAATGACGTCTTTGACTACGAATCGGACCTGCTCAATCCGCGCAAGGGCGGGGCCGAGGGAGCGGTGGTGGACAGGGCCCGTCATCGCGCGATCCTGCAGGCCAGCGCCGTGGCCACGGTGCCGTTCATCGCGGTCCTGGCGGTAGCGGGCAGCGTGGCGTCCACTGCGCGAAAGCCCCGACCGGATCGTCGAGGTCGCCTGGGCGCCGACCCAGGCCAGCGTTTTCCTGGTGGAGATCCAGGTCGAGGCGCTGGACCGC
>NZ_JBNHGL010000321.1:0-2694 GCF_059091245.1 Arthrobacter sp. Y3225116 | reverse complement strand
GGGGAGTGGCCCCGGCGCCGCGGGGGCGGGGCGCCGGCGTGCCGGACGCAGCCGAGCACCGTCCCCGGCACTACAATCCCAAGGCCCTGCGCCGCGCGCGGATCCGCGCCTCGCGACCGGGTCGTTTCACCGGCCGCAGCCTCCTCCGGGCCGTGAAGCCGCGCCGATAACGCGATCGCACCGCCCCCGGAAAAGCAGGATCCGGCCCGACAGGAAAGGCTCCGGGCCACACCGCGAAGGTGCGGCCCGGAGCCATTCATGCCCGAGCGGCCGGAGGGCCGGTGCTCAGTAGCTCTCTGAGGTAGTTTCCTTGCCGGCCTCCAGCGACGACGGGGCCGGGCCGGTGCCGGACTTCAGGGCTGCCAACCGTGCCTCCACTTCCGTCTGCTCGCCGAGGTCTTCCAGGCTCTCGAACTGGGCGTCCAGGCTGGAAGCGGAAAGCTCGGCCTGGCCGCGTACCTTCGCTTCCTCGCGGCGGATCTTCTCCTCGAAGCGGCCGACTTCGCTGGTCGGATCCAGAATGTCGATGCTCTTGATGGCGTCGTGGACCTGCGACTGGGCCTGCGCGGTCTTGGCGCGCGCGATCAGCTCATCGCGCTTGTTCTGCAGCTCATTGAGCTTGGACTTCATCTGGTTGAGTCCCTGCTTGAGCTTTTCGACGATTTCGGTCTGCGAGGAGATCGTGGGCTCGGCGCCCTTTGCTTCGTTCTCTGAGGAGATCTGGCGCTGGATTGCCACCTTCGCGAGGTTGTCGAACTTCTCGGCGTCGGCGGCGTGGCCCGAGGTGCGGTATTCGTCGGCCTTTCGGCTGGCGGCCAAGGCCTTGGCACCCCAGCTGCGGGCGTTCTCGAGGTCTTCGTTGTAGTCGTCCTGCAGCATGCGCAGGTTGCCGATGGTCTGCGCGACGGCGCTTTCGGCTTCGGCAATGTTGTTCGTGTAGTCGCGGACCATCTGGTCCAGCATCTTCTGCGGATCCTCCGCCTGGTCGAGCAGGGCGTTGATGTTTGCCTTGGCCAACTGTGCCATGCGGCCGAAAATTGAGTGCTTTACCACGGTGATGCCTTTCGATCGGGATTACTCGAACTTTGCCTTCCAAGCAGCCACGGTGGCTGCCCGGTCTGTCTGGTCTAGAAGCCGCCGCCGGCGCCGCCGTCGCCGAAGCCACCGAAGCCGCCGCCGCCACCGCCGAAACCTCCGAAGCCGCCGCCGCCGAAAACGTCACCGCCTCCGCCTCCGCCGCCACCGAAGATTCCGCCGCCGCCGTGCGAGCCGTGTCCGCCGTGCAGGATGGAATCGATGAGGATGCCGCCGAGGATCGCCCCGCCCAGGCCGCCGCCCCGACCGCCGAACATGCCGCCGCCGCCGAAGCCGCCCATGCCCCCGCCGAAGCCGTCCACATCCTCCTGGGCCATCTGGCTGGCCTGCTGCGCCAGGGCATTGGCCTGGCGGGCGTAGTTGAGCGCCTGCTCTGGATCCGAGTCGGCGATGGCCAGCGCATGGTCGAGGTTCCGTTCCGCCTCCGCCAGCCGGGTGCGTGCCTCGCTGCGAACGCCGCCGCGGCGCGCCTGAATGTAATCCGAGGTGCCGGAGATCTGGGCCTGCGCGGACATGATGGCGTGCTGCAGGGCCTCGCGGGCACGCCGGTTGCGGTCCTGGGCGTCCCGGATCCCGGAGAGCGAGGCATCCAAGGGCTCCATGGCTGCCTCCAGCCGCTGCACCATCATGATCGGATCAATGCGCCCCCCGGCGACCTCCTGCCGGACGGCGGACACGGCTGCTTCCAGCCCGGCCAAGGGGCCCGCAAGCTCGGGATGCTGCCCGGAGGCGATGATGGCCCTGGCCTGGGCGATGTCCTGGTCCGCGTCGGCGATGCTGCGTTCCATGCTCTGCCGGGCGTCCTCGAGGTCCTTGGCCGTCCTGGCGATGGCCTCCAACAGGATGTTGGCCTGGTGCAGGCTCTCCTCGGCCGCGCGCACGGCAATCACGGCGGCGCTGCGGTCTCCTTCGTCGAGCTTGTCCTGCGCGGTGCCGGCCGCGTTCTCGACGAAATCCAGCCGTTCCCCGGCTTGGCCGATGTTGTCGGCGACCTGTTGCAGCGCGCTGTCGGCAAAGCGGGCGCGAAGCTGCTCCAGCCGGGCCGTGCCGTCGTCCAGCCTGCCGCGGGTTTCC
This sequence comes from Arthrobacter sp. Y3225116, assembly GCF_059091245.1. Taxonomy (NCBI): domain Bacteria; kingdom Bacillati; phylum Actinomycetota; class Actinomycetes; order Micrococcales; family Micrococcaceae; genus Arthrobacter; species Arthrobacter sp. Y3225116. Next base: position 525 of record NZ_JBNHGL010000321.1, on the reverse strand, counting down.
CGGGCGGCGGCCCGAGCCTGCTCAAGCGCCTGCGGTGCGGTTTTTTCCAGCTCCCGCAGCGCGTCGAAGTCCTCTTTGTGTGCCTGGAGGGAATCGTTGACTGCCTCACAGCGGCGGATGATGTCGCCCAGCCAGGCGCGCTGCTCTTCTTCGGTGTCCGGAATATGGTCGTCGAGCTGCTGCTGCAGCTTGAAGGACTCCATCATGTGGGACTTGGCCGCGGTGATGTCCTGGCGGAACGGCTGCACGGCTTCGTCCCCGTACTGGGCCATGGCGAAACCCAGTTCCTGCTCGCTCGATTTGATCGCGTCGTCGGCGGCCACCAGCAGGCTGCCGGCCTTCTTGCGAAGGTCCTCCACGGACATGGCGTCGTGCGGATCCAGCGGCCGCCCGTCGGGGCCGGTCTGCAGCTGAGGCTGCGGGCGCTGGTTCTTGTTCCGCCTGGACCGCGCATACAGCAGGGCCGCGCCGCCGCCCACCACCACGACGCCGCCAATGAGCAGCACCGGGCCCAGCGAGCCGCCC
>NZ_JBNHGL010000320.1:0-2698 GCF_059091245.1 Arthrobacter sp. Y3225116 | reverse complement strand
GGCAAGCCGATCGCGCTGATCCTGCTCTACGGCGCACTGGGGTCGTTGTTCATGCCGTTCCTGGCGCTGACGCTGCTGGGCCTGCTCAACGGCCAGCTCCTGCTCGATCTGCGGCTTCTTGGCCTGCAAACTGTCCGACAGCGCCGAGGTCTCGGCGATCAGCTGGTCGACCTTCTGCTTTTCGGCGGCCGCCTCGTCGCGGGCGACCTGTTCGGCCGCCAGCGCCTCCTCGGCCTGCGCCTTCAGGTCCCGGATTTCCTCCTCCACGGCCTCCAGCCGCGCCCGGGAGTTCACGTTCGTGGCGTTCTGCTGGGCCAGCTTGTCCAGTGCCGCGTTTTGGCTGCGCAGCGCCTGGTCCGCCAAGTCGATGGTGCTGGCCAGGTTCGCGTCGCCGTCGGAACCGAAGAACAGCGACAGGTTGGACGGCACCCCGCCCTGCTTGTAGGCCTGGGTGGCGATCTGGCCGATGACCTTCTTGGTTTCCTCCAGCTCCTCGGCATCACTGGCCAGTTGCTGGTTGATCTTGTCCTTGGTCTGCAGCGCCAGGTCCACGCGCTGCGCCAGTGCGGCCACCTTGTTGGTGGCGGCGTCCACCCGGCCCTCGGCCTCGGAGAGCTTCTGCTGGGCCGCCGGAAGCCGGCTCTGGTGCTGCTTCAGTTCCTTGACCGCCTCGACGATGTCGGCGTTGAGGAACTCCAGCGACGATTCGATCTGCTGGATTTCCTGGTCGAGGGCGGCCTTGCGGTCGTCGAGGTCGTCTGCCTGGGCGGGGCCGGCGGAGCCCAGCGAGAACGCGAGCAGGGCGGCCATGGCCGCGCTCAAAATCCCTTGCGGAAGACATTTCTTCCGCGGCTTGGTACGGCTCACAGCCTGGCTCCCCAATGTCAAGTTCTGTGCACGTGTCATGAGTCTAGACCTTAAGGTAGCGGCGCAGGGTCAAAAGGGACGATATTCCGGCCAGGACGGCGCCCAGCAGCACCAGCGCGGGACCGATCACCAGCATGGTGCTGGAGGAAATGAAGGCCGTGTCGGGGTATTGGCTGGCCAGCCAGCCGCCGATGAAGAAGTGCGCCACCGCCCACAGGGTAACCGAGGCCAGCAGCGCCCCGAGCACGGCGGCGATCACCCCTTCCAGCACGAACGGCAGTTGGATCACGGCCTTGGAGGCACCGACCAGGCGCATGATGCCGGTTTCCCGGCGCCGGCTGAAGGCGGAAAGCCTGATGGTGGTGGCGATCAGCAGGATGGCGCAGACAATCATGACGACGGCGATGCCCACCGCCACGAGCGAGGCGATGTTCATGACGCTGAAGACCTTTTCCAGGATCTCGCGCTGGTCCACGACTACTTCGACGCCGGGCAGCGAGGAGAAGATCTCGTTGATGACCTCGTACTTCTGCGGATCCACCAGCGAGACGCGGAAGGACTCCGGCAGCTGGTCGGCCGTCACCGAGTCCACGATCGGGGAGTTCGCGAACTGGTCGCGGAAGTGGCCCAGGGCATCGTCCTGCGACTCGTACAAGTAGGTGTCCACGTACTGTTCCACGGCCGGACTGGTCAGCGTGGACTCGATTTCCGCACGCTGTTCGTCGGTCACGGGGCCCGCCGCGCAGCTGGCCGTCGTCGAGGTGTCAACGCACAGGAAGATGGCCACCTGGACCTTGTCGTACCAGTAGCCCTTCATCTGGTTGATCTGCATCTGCAGCATGCCGGCCGCGCCCACGAAACTGAGCGAAATGAAGGTCACCAGCACCACGGAGACCACCATGGACAGGTTGCGGCGCAGGCCGGAACCGATTTCACCGAGGATAAAAGCCAGTCTCATTTGGCCTCCTCCGGTTCGCCCAGGTAGATGCCTTCGGACTGGTCGCGCACCAGCACGCCGTCGCGCAGCTCGATCACGCGCTTGCGCATTTCGTTCACGATCACGTTGTCGTGGGTGGCCATCACCACGGTGGTGCCGTTCTGGTTAATCCGGTCCAGCACCTTCATGATCCCCAGCGACGTGGTCGGATCCAGGTTGCCGGTGGGTTCGTCGGCCAACAGGATCCCGGGCTTGTTCACGACGGCGCGGGCGATGGCGACGCGCTGCTGCTCGCCGCCGGAGAGCTCGTGCGGCATGCGGTGGTCTTTGCCCTCCAGGCCCACGGTCTTGAGCACCTCGGGCACCGTCTCGCGGATCACCGCGCGGCTGCGCCCGATCACCTGCATGGCGAACGCCACGTTGGCGAAGACGGTCTTGTTGGGCAGCAGCCGGAAGTCCTGGAACACCACGCCGATGCCGCGGCGCAGTTTGGGCACGCGCCAGCTGGGAATGTTGGCCACGTTCTGGCCGGCGACGTAGACCGAGCCACGGGTGGCGCGGTCTTCTTTCAGGACCAGGCGGATGAACGTGGATTTCCCGGACCCGGACGAGCCGACCAAGAACGCGAAGTCGCCGCGGTCGATCTCCAGACTGATCTTGTCCAAGGCCGGACGAGAGTTCTGGTCGTAGATCTTCGTGACGTTATCGAATCGAATCATGACTACTTTGTGCCTCAGGCCGAGGACGAGGGCTTGTGCTTGGGGGAAGAAACCTCAGCCTCTCGACTATAGGCACGCAGTCTTGAGTTTATCCTGCAGCCTGTTCGGTGTGTCGTTTCACCGGACCGGCCCGATGCCCGCGGCCCGTCCGGCCGCCCGGCCGGCCAGGGCGTCG
>NZ_JBNHGL010000319.1:0-2719 GCF_059091245.1 Arthrobacter sp. Y3225116 | reverse complement strand
GCGGCGGCACGAACCGCATGACCGTGCCGGCCAGTCCGCAGTCGATGCCGGCGGCGCCCAGCGGACGCGCCGGGTCGATCGGTTCCACCAGCAGATCCGGGCCGAACCGGCCGTCGCCCTCCGTCTCGGTGATGCCGGCTCCCAAAGAGCGCAGCGCCTCCACCATCAGGGACGTGTCCCGCGAGTGCAGCGGGGAGCGCAGCCGGGACGGGCCGTCGGCCAGCGCGGCGAGCACCAGGTAGCGGTTGGTCAGGGACTTGGAGGCGGGAACCTCTACGATTGCGTCGATCGGCCGCTCCGCGAACGGGGCAGGCCAGGGGGTGGCAGCGTGGGGCATTGCGTTCAGGATGCCACCACGTCCGCCGTTGCTTCGCGCACTGCCCGTTCGGCCCTCTTCAGCTGCTTCCGGGCGTCGTGGCCGATCGAGCCGGCATTGCGGCGCGCGTCTTTGCTGATGGAGCGCACGTTGCGCCGGGCGTCGGCGGCAAGGTGCTCGGCCCGCCACACCAGGCCGGGCCGGCCATTGGTATCCACAGCGGCGAGCAGGACCGCCCCGATCAACGACAGGTTCTTCAGCAGCTGGGTGCGGCGCGAGCGCCTGGCATCCGGCGTTGCGGCGTCGGCGGCGCGGTAATCCACCACGGTGTTTAGCGCCGTGGTGCCGGCCAGCACCGCAGCCGCGAGCCGCGAGAACCTGCCCATGCCCAGGAGCACGCCTGCCCCCACCTGGGCTGCGCCGACAGCGCGCGCCAACAGCTTCTCCTGCCCGGCCAGGGCGCCGGCCGCAGGCAGGGCGGATTCCGCCCGCTGAACCAGCGGCCGCAGGGACACCGCCGTTTCCTCGGTGTGGCGCAGACGGTCGATGCCGGTAGCTACAAAGCTTGTGGCCAGCAGCGGGCGGGCGGCAAGGCGGACGATTGACATGGAAGCCTCCTGGCTGTCAGCGTGCGTCGAAGGATCTGCGCCTTTCCCGGAGCCGGGGCCCAGGGAAGGAGGCACTGCACACTAGTCTGGCACTTTTGTTGGCACCGCACACCTTGCGGGGCCGTTTGCCGCGGCCGGCGGGGAATAGTTGCGGGGCATCGGCGGTTAGCCATGAGAGGAAGGCCGGTGCATTGTCTCCGGCCGGCAAGGTGTCGAAACGGAGGGAGATCCTGTGCCTACAGCGCTAGCCGAACGGGGCCGCGCAGGCCCGGTTCCCGGCGCAGCGTCCGCCCCGGCGTCAAGGCAGCCCAGCGTAGACTGGGAGCCAATGACGACTGAGAATTCGGACGCCACCCAGGACCGCGCCATCCCCGCCACAACGGGGGAGCCGGACGAGGTCGACGTCCAGACGGAAACCGCCGACCAGCGCCGTGCCCGGTTCGAACGCGACGCCATGCAGTATGTGGACCAGCTCTATTCGGCGGCGATGCGGATGGCACGCAATCCCAGCGACGCCGAGGACCTGGTGCAGGAGGCCTACACCAAGGCGTTTTCGGCCTTCCACCAGTACAAGCCGGGCACCAATCTCAAGGCCTGGCTGTACCGGATCCTGACCAATACGTACATCAACCTCTACCGGAAGCGGCAGCGCGAGCCGCAACAGTCCAACACGGACCAGGTCGAGGACTGGCAGATGTTCCAGGCCGCCGCGCACACCTCCTCCGGGCTTCGCTCGGCGGAAGCGGAGGCGCTGGACCACCTGCCGGACTCGGACGTGAAGAACGCCCTCCAGGCGATCCCGGAGGAATTCCGGCTGGCCGTCTACTTTTCGGACGTGGAGGGCTTCGCGTACAAGGAAATATCGGAAATCATGAACACCCCCATCGGCACCGTGATGTCCCGCCTGCACCGGGGACGCAAATTGCTGCGCGAACTGCTCGCAGATTATGCGCACGAACGTGGCATGTCCGGCACCAAGGACAAGAAAAACGCCGCGGCGGCGGTGGGGACACAACAGGAGAACGGCACATGAGCGACTGCCACGGACTGGGCGACTGCGAAGACGACCGGATGCAGCGGATCTACGAGTACGTCGACGGCGCACTCTCCCGCGATGACCTAGCGGAGATTAAGGCGCATCTGGACAGCTGTCCCGAATGCGCCGAAGAACATAACCTGGAGTGCCTGATCCGCTCGGTGGTGAAGCGCTCCTGCCAGGAGCATGCACCACAGACTCTGAAGGAACGGATCCTGGACAGGATCAGCCACATCAGGGAAACCGACACCGTATAACGGGCCTGCCGCACCCATACTGCAGCGAACGCGCCGGGAACAACGAAAAAACCCCCGCTGCCCAACCGGGCGCGGGGGTTTTTCCTTCAGCAGCTTCAGCCGCGCGGGCTGTTAGCCGACTGCTTAGGTGTTGGGGCGCTTGCCGTGGTTTGCGCCGCCGCGCTTACGGTCTTTGCGCTTGCGTGCTCGCTTGCTCATGGCTGCCTCCTTTGCTGGACGAAAAAGAACTGCGTACCAGTCTGTCATATGCCCGCCCCGCCTCCTAACCGGAGGAGGGCCTCAAACGGGTCAGCGCAGGGCAGCCGTAATGGAGGCCTTGGCCTGCTCCAGCACGGTCCTGATGGTCTGCACGGCGACTTCGTCCACGGTGCCGTCCGCCGTCCGCCGGCGCAAGTGCACCCTCACGTCGTCGCGGAAGTCGTTGAGCAGGTGTTCCAGTTCCTTCACGGTGCGCTGTCCGGCGGCCTCGGCCGCCCGCGGCGACTTCCGGGCGTTGCTGCGG
>NZ_JBNHGL010000318.1:0-2724 GCF_059091245.1 Arthrobacter sp. Y3225116 | reverse complement strand
GCCAGCGCAGCCGCGGCCCGCTGCAGGCCCGACTCGCTGGCGATGACCAGCGGGACGCCGTCGCGCGGCGCGTCGAGGTGGATCAGCTGGGGGGTCTGCTCCCGGTGTTCTGCGGCGTCGTTGGAAGTGCTCTGGTCAGGGCTGTTGTGCCCAGACGTGTCCGAAGTCAAGGAGCTCATGATCCGTTCAGTTTAGGCCAGCAGTATGCGCCCGGCCGAATGGCAGGATGCGCCGGCACACGGGCTGCCCTGCAGGCGGGCGTCGGCTGGTCAGTTGCGGCGGCGGTGCGGCAGGGCGGCAACCCCTTCCGGCAGCGGCGGCAGCCCGGCGTAGGTGCACACCATGTCGCTCCACGCCTCCAGGTGGGAGCGGATGTCGGCGGAGGCAGGCGTCCAGGAGGCGCGAAGCTCGATGTCGATCGAGTCCTGCCGCCCGCTCAGCGTGCCGTAGCTTTCGGACAGGATGCGGGTAGCGGTGCCCCCGGCGTTGCGGTACGGGGCCCCATGGTTCTCCAGTGCTTCCACCAGCCAGTCCCACGCCACGGAGCCGAGCATGGTGTCGTTGCCCATGTCGGCGTCGAGCTCGGCGCGGATGTAGGTGACGATCCGGAAGGTTCCGTCCCAGACCGCCGAACCTTCCGGGTCGTGCAGCAGGATGAAGCGGCCGGTGGCCAGTTCCGGGCCGTCGGCGGTCTGCAGGGCCGTGACCACCGGGCCGTGGAGCGGCCGGGGGCCCGGTTCGGCGATGACTTCCGCGCCGAGGGCCACCGCGAAGGGTGCCAGCCGGGAGGGCGCGGGAATTTCCTCCAGCCGCAGTTCATTCCGGCACTGCGCCTGGCGCAAGGCCGACAGCGCGCGCATGAACTCAGGCGGCACTGCAGAGAGATCAATCGCACTCACACAGCCAGATTATGCCCTGGTGCCATAAGACGTCAGGCAGGCGCGCCGTGAAGCGGTGGGCATCCCGGCGCGGGACTAGGAGAGTTCGCTGCGGATGGCCGCCGCGAAGGCGTCGATGTCGTCTTCGGTGGTGTCGAAGGAGCACATCCAGCGGACCTCCCCGCGCGACGAATCCCAGTCGTAGAAGCGGAATTTTTGCCGCAGCCGGTCCGCCACCCCGGGCGGCAGCGCGGCGAAGACGGCGTTGGACTGGGTCGGCTGGGTCAAGGACAGCCCCTCGACGCCCTCGACGGCGGCGCGCAGCCGGGCGGCCATCGCGTTGGCGTGCGAAGCGGAGCGCAGCCACAGGTCGCCGTCGTACAGGGCGATGAGCTGGGCGGAGATGAACCGCATCTTCGAGGCCAGCTGCATGTTCATCTTGCGCAGGTACTGCAGCCCGTGGGCCGCATCCGGGTTCAGCACCACCACGCATTCGCCGTAGAGCAGGCCGTTCTTGGTGCCGCCGAGCGAGAGAATGTCCACCCCGGCGTCGGTGGTAAAGCTGCGCAGGTCCGTTCCCAGCGAGGCGGCCGCGTTGGACAGCCGTGCCCCGTCCATGTGCAGCTTCATGCCGCGCTCGTGCACGTGGTCGGCGATGGCGCGGATTTCCTCGATGCTGTACAGCGTGCCCAGCTCGGTGCTTTGCGTGATGGACACGGCCAGCGGCTGCGCGCGGTGTTCGTCGCCCCAGCCCCACGCCTCGCGGTCGATCAGCTCCGGGGTGAGCTTGCCGTCGTCGGCCGGCACCGCCAGGAGCTTGATCCCGCCCACGCGTTCGGGGGCACCGTTTTCGTCCACGTTGATGTGCGCGGAGGAGGTGCAGATGACGGCGCCCCACCGCGGCAACACCGACTGCAGCGACAGCACGTTGGCGCCGGTCCCGTTGAACACCGGGAAAGCCTGGGCGGCGTCGCCGAAGTGTCCGGCTATCACCTGCTGCAGCCGCGCGGTATAGGCGTCCTCGCCGTAGGCGACCTGGTGCCCGGCGTTGGCGTGGGCCAGCGCGGTCAGGACCTCCGGATGGACGCCGGAGTAATTGTCCGAGGCGAAGCCGCGCAGGTCGGTGTCGTGCAGGGAACCGGAAAGCAGGGGGGAGTCAGTCACGTGTTTCAGTATTCCTTAATGAGTGGGTGCCGTCACAGCCGGACCCGGGTCAGGCCAGCCGGATGCGTTCCCCGTTGAGGCGGGCCGCGTCCAGCGTGAACAGGGAGGCGGCGGCGCGGCCCAGGTCTGCCACGTCGGTAAAACCGGCGAATGCCTTCTCCGGCTCTGCCCGGCGCATGGCGTCGTCCAGGAGGGCCTTGACGGCCAGGACGACGGCGGCGGAGCGCTGGGGGGCGGGATCCTCCTTGCGTCCGGACTGGGCCCGGCGGAAGGCGTCGGCCACCGAGAACATCCAGCTCTCCGCGGCGGCTTTGGCGGCGGCGTAGTTGGCGCCGGACGCGGTGGGGGAATCCGTTGCCGTGCTCGAGACGATCGCCGCCCGGCCGGACGCGGAGGCCTCCAGCTGGGAATAGAACGCGCGGGTGGTGTTCCGCAGCGTGCCGATCAGCTGCCGGTGCAGGAAGTCCCAGTCCTCGTCCGACTGCCCCGCCAGGCCGCGGCCGCCGCGCCAGCCGCCCACCAGGTGGATCAGGCCGTCGGCCCCGCCGTGCCCGGCGGCAACGGTGCCGGCCAGCTCTTCCACGGCCCGGCGGTCGCCGAGGTCGCACTGGAAGCAGGCCACGGCGTCGTTCTCCGCATAGGCGGCGTCGAGCCGGTCCTTGCTGCTGCCGACCGCCAGCAC
>NZ_JBNHGL010000317.1:0-2722 GCF_059091245.1 Arthrobacter sp. Y3225116 | reverse complement strand
TACTTGCTCCGAGTCCTGCCCTCGCGTGTTCCCCGGTGGCGGCGATGTCCGACCGCTCCACCGCGTGGGCGCCGACCGCCTGCAGGAACTCCACCAGCTTCGAAACGCCCTCGACCGCCGCCACCGTGTTGGCCAGGTCCCGGTTGCACAGGGACGACAACTCAACGGGGAAGCGGTCGGCGACCTCCTGCAGCAGGACACACGCCTGGTCCAGAGATGCTTCGATCTCCCCGGTGCGGTCCAACGGTGCAAGAGCCATACCACAATTTTATTCGTACACACATTCGATAGCCATCAAAAGGGCCCAATGTGTAGGAATAGTGGAGCGCCATTCAAGCAACTGGTGAACCGAGGTTTGATTTCGCGGCAAAGAAAAAGCGGCCGCCTGCGAACGGCGCAGGCGGCCGCTGCAGCTGCCCGGGAACGGTCGGGCAGCTGCACTTGGGTGGTGATTAATGAACCTTCGGTTTAGCGCTTCAGGTTGGTCAGTTCCTGCAGCACTTCATCGGAGGTGGTGATGATGCGGGCGTTGGCTTGGAAGCCGCGCTGCGCGACGATCAGGTTGGTGAATTCCTGGGACAGGTCCACGTTGGACATTTCCAGCGAGCCACCGGAGAGCGTACCAAGTCCGCCAGTGCCGGCGGTACCCAACTCAACCTGGCCGGAGTTGGCAGTTGCACGGTACGACGACGAACCCGCCTTTTCGAGGCCTCCCGGGTTGGTGAAGTTAGCCAGTGCAACTCGGCCGACGACAGCCTGGTCCCCGTTGCTAAAGGATCCCATGAGTGTGCCATCCGGGCTCATGGTGAAGGATTCAAGGGTTCCGGCCGCACGACCATTCTGACTGTCGAATCCAACGGTAGTCATGCCTGCGTAACCGCTGAGACCCGTCAGATTAACGTTGATGCCGTCAACCGCCATGAGGCCGCTTGGCGTCAGGACGCCGTTCCCGTTGAGCGCAAGCGATGCACCGACGGTCCCGCTGCCGGTCTTGGAGACATCCCAGCCGTTTGCTGTGCGAGTGAAAGTCAGGGAGAGGTTGGCCTTGGTGCCATCCGCCGTAAAGACCTCAACATCGCGGACAAGGGCATCTGCTACCTTCGCGTCAGACGGAAGGTTGCCTGCGAGCACTGCCTCGGAAGTGGCACGGGCCTTGGAGATGGCGTCAGGGGAAAGATCGATTGCACCAATGGGTCCGCCAACGGGCATGTTTCCGTCGGCATCTGCCATCCAGCCCTGCAGGATTGCCCCGTCCGGGGAGACGAGGCGCCCCATGGAATCGAGTTCGAAGGCGCCGGCGCGGGTGTAAAGCTGTTCGCCGCCCTTCGTGGTGACGAAGAAGCCGTCGCCGGAGATCATCATGTCGGTGGCCTTGCCCGTGGCCTGCGAGGAGCCCTGGGTGAAGTTGGTGGAGATGCCGGCCACCTGCACGCCGAGGCCCACCTGTGCGGGGTTGGTGCCGCCGGCCTGTGCCTGCGGGCCGCCAGCGCCCTGCGTCATCTGGGACAGGGTGTCCTGGAACTGGACGGAGGAGGCCTTGAAGCCGGTGGTGTTGACGTTGGCGATGTTGTTGCCGGTGACATCAAGCATGGTCTGGTGGGAGCGGAGTCCGGAGATTCCGGAGTAGAGCGAGCGGAGCATGGTCAGCGCCTTTCGGTTCGTGGAACGGACGAGTAATTCAGTGATTGGGAAAATTTGGTGGCGGCACAAGCCGGCTGAGGGGGCGGCATATCAGGCGGCGGCACCCCCGGTGGTACCGGCGGCGCTGGCCGCAGTACTGGCGACCGGCGCATCGGTGCCGGTGGCACCCGAGCCTGCACCGGCGTCGTTGGCACCCGAGGGGGCACCGGCGTCGTTGGTGGCTTCACCCGGGCCCGACTCCCCCGGCGCGCCGGCGGCGGTAATGCCGGCGACCAGATCCAGCGGGATCTCCCGGCCGTTCACGATCACCTGCGGGACCGGCCCGGCATAGGAGACCGAGGTGGCGGTTCCCGTGACGAGGGAGCCGTCCGCGCCGTAGTAGCTGACCTCGCGGCCCACCAGCGCCGCGGCTACGCCGCGCATCTGCAGGGAGAAGTTCTCCTCGCTGGTGGTGGTCATGGTGGCGATGCTTTCCATCATGGCCAGCTGCGTGGACTGGGAGATCATCTGGTTGGTGTCCATCGGCGAGCTGGGGTCCTGGTTCTGCAGCTGGGTGACCAGCAGGTGCATGAACATCTCGCCGTCCATGGACTGCTTCGGTGCGCGCACGGACGGGGCGGTGTACGTCGGGGCGACTGTGCCGACGGGCGCGACTGAGTCGGTGGGCATGGTTCTCCTTGTCTCAGGCCAGCACGTCGAGGCTGGTCGATATCCCGTAGGGACGTCTCAGGGCGGATGGGTCGGTCGTGTCCGGGGCCGTGTCTGCGGCGGTTCCGGTGGCCGCGCCGGGGCGGCCTTCCTGCCCCTGCGGGCCGCCGGAGGGCCGGCCGTCGGGGCCGAACTGCATGCCGGGGCGCGCATCGTTCGGGCGGTTCTGGTTGGACAGGTCAAGGTTGGCGTTCAAACCGGTGGCCGCAAGATCGCGCTTCAGGTCGGCCATGACTGCGCGCAAGGCGTCGCGGCCGGCGTCGTTCGGCGCGAAGATTTCGACTTCCGCAAGCTGAGGCGGATTGGATCCTTCCTGCCGAAGTCGGGGACCGAGCCCTGGCCGGGCATCGATAACACGTTCCTGTTCAATCCG
>NZ_JBNHGL010000316.1:0-2830 GCF_059091245.1 Arthrobacter sp. Y3225116 | reverse complement strand
GTTGGCGCCGGTGGAGGTGCCGCCGCCGTGCTGCGGCAGGTTCGCTGCCTGCTGCTGGGCCCGCAACTGCGGATCGACCGGTGCGGCCACCTCGCCCACCAGTTTCGCCAGCAGCTCCGAGGACGCGGTGACGCTTTCGAAGGCTACGTCCACGCCGGCAGCCTTCATCAGCTTGCCGACTTCCAGCCGCTGTTCCGGCAGCGCCAGGGTCACGACGGTGCCGTCGGAACCGGCGCGGGCGGTACGGCCGGAACGGTGCAGGTACGCCTTGTGTTCGGTGGGCGGATCCACGTGGATCACGAGTTCCACCTCGTCCACATGCACGCCGCGGGCGGCCACGTCCGTGGCGACCAGCACGCGCACATGGCCGGAGGAGAACTCGGCGAGGTTGCGGTCGCGGGCGTTCTGCGACAGGTTCCCGTGCAGGTCCACCGCCGGGATGCCGGCGGCGGTGAGGGCCTTGGCCAGCTTGCGGGCGTGGTGCTTGGTGCGGGTGAACAGCACGCGGCGCCCGGCACCGGCGGCCAGCCGGTTGAGCACCTGCTTCTTTTCGGAGGCATCGCGGGTCACCAGCACGTGGTGTTCCATGGTGGTGACCGCGGCCTGCGGGTCGTCCACGGAGTGGGTCAGCGGGCTGGACAGGTAACGCTGCACCAGCTTGTCCACGCCGTTGTCCAGGGTCGCGGAGAACAGCATGCGCTGCCCGCCGGCCGGGGTGGTGTCCAGCAGCTTCTTCACCACGGGCAGGAAGCCCAGGTCCGCCATGTGGTCGGCCTCGTCCAGGACGGTGATTTCCACCGATTCCAGCGTGATGATCTTCTGCTTCATCAGGTCTTCGAGCCGGCCCGGGCAGGCAATCACAATGTCGACGCCGGCGCGCAGCGCCTTTTCCTGGCGTTGCTGCGAGACGCCGCCGTAGATCACCGTGGTGTTCAGGCCCAGCTCGGCCGCCAGCGGCTCAATGGTGTTGTTGAGCTGGGTGGCCAGCTCACGGGTCGGCGCCAGGACCAGGCCCAGGGGGCGTCCGGGTTTGCGGAAATGGGCGGCCTCGCGCTCGGCTAGCCTGGCGACCAGCGGCAGCGCGAACGCGAGCGTCTTGCCGGAGCCGGTGCGGCCGCGGCCCAGCACGTCACGGCCGGCCAACGTATCGGGCAGCGTCTCCGTCTGGATGGGGAACGGGGCATCAATGCCAGTGGCAGCGAGCTTCGAAGCAAGGGCCTTGGGCACGCCAAGGGCAACAAAAGTAGTCATAAGAAAGTGAGAATGTCTTCCGGTCAGTGTCCCCGCGGCAGGTTAGCCCAGGGTCGCCGAAGAAAAATCAGACAGTGCCAACCGCCCGGACCTGTCCGGTCACGTCGTTAGACGGAAAGCGGCGGCGCAATTGAAAGCGTTCATCGACGCAGGGAAACGCGTCAAACTGCGCCTCCGAGTAGCACCAGTCTAGCAGCACGTCCGGGCCGGCCGCGCACGGGCGATACTCTGGTGGGGATGACCAGCGACTCCCCCACCCCTGATTTTCCCGCGAACGACGACGGTGCGCGCCCCACGCAGCCCACCCACCTCGCCCGTCCGGTCAGCTTTGTGCGCCGCGGCTCACGGCTGCAGGGCCGCCGCCAGCAGGCCTGGGACGACTACGGCCCCAGGTTCGCCGTGGACCTCCCGCGCCACGGCGGCGACACCACCGTGGACCCGGACTATGTCTTCGACCCGGCGGCGGCCTTCGGACGCGAGGCACCCCTGGTGGTGGAGATCGGATCCGGCCTCGGCGAGGCCGTCTGCCATGCCGCGGAGCAGCATCCGGAGTGGAACTTCCTGGCCCTGGAGGTCTACCGGCCGGGGCTGGCGCAGACCCTGCTGCGGATCGGCCAGCACGGCCTGTCTAACGTGCGGGTGGCGCAGGTCAACGCGCCTGACGCCCTCGCGACCATGCTGCCCGAGTCCTCGGTGGCCGAACTCTGGGTGTTCTTTCCCGACCCGTGGCACAAGACCCGCCACCACAAGCGGCGGCTGGTGCAGGAGAGCTTCGCGGACCTCGCCGCCCGCGTCCTGCAGCCGGGCGGGACCTGGCGGCTGGCCACCGACTGGTCCGACTACGCGATCCAGATGCGCCGGGTCGCCGACGCCTCGCCGGACTTCCGCAACCTGCATGCCGGCGAGCGGACCGGCAAGGACAGCCCGCTGACCCAGGTCTGGGAAAGCGGCGTGGAAGGCGTGGTGGGCGGCGCCCCGGTGCGCGAGGGCCGGGTCCCGGTCAGCACCGGCAACGCCAGCACCGGTGAAGGCATGGACGAGCACGGCGGCTGGGCGCCCCGCTTCGAGGGCCGGACCATGACCAGCTTCGAGCAGAAGGCCCACGACGCCGGACGGCTGATCTTCGACCTCGCCTACCGCCGGAACTGATCGCAGGGGCCGGTCCGCCGGGCCTCCCGCTCAGTCCGTGGCCACGGCCGCCAGCGTTGCGTCCGCCCCGTTGCGCAGTTCCACCTCGACGATCTCGTCGGTGGCCATGGCGCAGGCTGCGGTGAGCGTGGCGCGGCCCGCCGGCGTCGCCTGCCAGGAGGCCACCTGATAGGAGTAGCCGGTGTCTCCGGTCACCCACAGGGTGAGCAGGCCGTCCCGGGGCAACTGCTCCCCGGCTACCCGCATCTCGGTGCCCCAAGCCTTGTGCACCAGCGCCAGCTCCAGTTGCAGGCCGCCGGCGGCGGTCATCACATAACTCTCCGTCGCCGGCGGCTGCTGCTGGGTCAGCAGCGGCCCGATGGCCGCCCCGGCGACCAGGCACACGCCCGCCGCTGCCGCCACCACGCCGGCCCACCGCCGTCGCTCCTTC
>NZ_JBNHGL010000315.1:0-2834 GCF_059091245.1 Arthrobacter sp. Y3225116 | reverse complement strand
CCGTGGGCGCGCAGGTCGCGGTCGGCGCCGGCGAGGCGGCGGCAGCACAGCCCGTGACCTGACCCGGACCAGGCGGCATATCAAAGGCGTGACCAATCACCGGGCGATGCGGCCGGGAAGGTGCGCCGCAGCGCCCGTCCCGGCGGCGAGGATGCGGTCCAGCATGGCCGGGTCGGTGGTGTTTTCGCCCAGCCGGTTCGGCTTGCCCGCGCCGTGGTAATCGCTGGAACCGGTGACGATCAGATCGTGCTTGGCGGCCAGCCGGCGCAGCTGTTCCCTGCCCTCTTCCGGGTTGTCCCGGTGATCGATCTCCACGCCGGCCAGCCCCGCGTCGAGCATCTCGCGGACGACGGCATGGCCGACCACCCGGCCCCGGCTGCTGGCCACAGGATGGGCAAAGACCGGCACTCCCCCCGCCTCGCGCACCAGGGCGACGGCGGTGGCCGGGTCGGGCGCGTAGTGCGACACGTAGTAGCGCGAGTGGGCGGTCAGGATGCGGGCGAAGGCCTCGCTGCGGTCAGACACGATCCCCGCCGCCACCAAGGCGTCGGCGATGTGCGGCCGGCCGATGGTCGCCCCGTGCCCGGCCCGGGCCGTGACCTCCGCCCACGAGATGGGGAAGTCCTCGGCGAGCAGTTCCACCATCCGTTCGGCCCGGGTCATCCGCGCGTCGCGGGCCTTGTTGATTTCGGCCAGCAGGCCGGGGTGGGCAGGATCGTGCAGATAGGAGAGCACATGCACGCTGATGCCCTCCACGGTCCGGCACGTGACCTCCATGCCGGGCACAAACCCCAGGCCTGCCTCGACGGCGGCGGTTCGTGCCGCTTCCCAGCCCGCAGTGGAGTCATGGTCGGTCAGCGCCACGACGTCAAGACCGGCGGCTGCGGCGGCACGCACCACCTCGGCGGGCGGTTCGGTGCCGTCGGAAACGGTGGAATGCGCGTGCAGGTCGATCTTCACAGAACCAATTTACGCCAGGAGCCCCCTGCCGGGCGCCGATGTTGGCAGCGCCTTGGGCCGGTGAGACGATGGAGCGGTGAGTACTTACCAGAATGAGGACGCCTCACAGCAGCCTGCCGGGGAGCAGCCGCTGGAAGACCGCGTCAACAACCGTTCCCAGCGCCCCGAATCGGATGCCTTCAAGGAGTTCATGGGCAGCCACTGGGCTCCGGCCGGCTCGTCCGCACCGGAGCAGGATGCCGTCGCACCCTACGCCGCGCGCCGCCGTCGGGCTCTTTCCGAGCATTTCCACGGCGAGCGCCTGGTCATTCCGGCCGGCCCGCTGAAGGTCCGCTCCAACGACACCGACTACCGCTTCCGTCCGCATTCGGGCTTCGCCCACCTCACGGGCCTGGGCCTGGACCATGAGCCGGACGCCGTGCTGGTCATGGAACCGACCGAGGCGGGAGCGGGCGACGACGGCGGCCACCACCGGGCCACGCTGTACTTCCGCCCCATGTCCGGCCGGGATTCCGCCGAGTTCTACGCCAACGCCCGGTACGGCGAGTTTTGGATCGGTCCCCGGCCGACGTTGGAGGAGCTGAGCCGCCGGCTGGGCCTGCCCACCGCCGACCTGGGCGAACTCGAAGTCGCCATCACCAAGGACGCCGGCGTCGTGCACGTGGGCGGCATGCGCATCCGGCTGCTGCGCGAGGTCGACCTGAACGTGGACGCCCTCGTGGACACCTCCCGGATCAACACCGGCGTGGACCTGGAGGAATCAGACCGGCTCGACGGCAAGCTCTCCGAAGCGCTGTCCGAACTGCGCCTGCTCAAGGACGAGTGGGAAGTCCAGGAAATGAAGAAGGCCGTGGAGGCCACGGTGAACGGCTTCCATGAGGTGGTCAAGGTGCTGCCTCGCGCGCTGACGCACGAGCGCGGCGAACGCGTGGTGGAGGGCGCGTTTTTTGCCCGGGCACGCGAAGAAGGCAACGACCTGGGCTACGACACCATCGCCGCCAGCGGCAACAACGCGACCATCCTGCACTGGATCCGCAACAACGGGCAGGTGAAGGCCGGAGACCTGCTGCTGCTGGACGCGGGGGTGGAAGCCGACTCCCTGTACACCGCGGACGTGACCCGCACCCTGCCGGTTAACGGCACGTTCACGGAGGTCCAGCGCAGGATTTACCAGGCCGTACTCGATGCCGCCGACGCCGGTTTCGCCGCCGCCCAGCCGGGCGTGAAGTTCCGCGACGTCCACACCGCCGCCGTGACCGTGCTCGCCGAGCGGCTGGACGAGTGGGGCCTGTTGCCGGTTCCCCTGGCCGAGGCGCTCTCCCCCGAGGGCCAGCACCACCGGCGCTGGATGCCGCACGGCACCAGCCACCACCTGGGCCTGGACGTCCATGACTGTGCGCAGGCGAAGCGCGAGTTGTACCTGGACGGCGTGCTCACCCCGGGCATGGTGTTCACGATCGAGCCCGGCCTCTATTTCAAGGACGAAGACCTGGCCGTCCCCGCCGAATACCGCGGCATCGGGGTGCGGATCGAGGACGACATCCTGATGACCGCCGACGGCCCCGTGAACCTGTCGGCGGCCCTGCCGCGCAAGCCCGAGGACGTGGAGTCCTGGATGGCCGGCATCTACGGCACCTCAGGGGAATAGCGCCCCCGGCGGCCGCCGCCGGAGCAACGCCACATAGGAAGGGATCCGCCGTCTGCGACGGCGGATCCCTTCCGTTTAAGGTGCGCCCGTTCATGGTCGGGCCTTGCCTGGTGCGGGCGCTGCTGGCGTGCGGCTAGGTGCCGGGCCGGTCGTCGTCGTTGAAGGAGCCACGGTTCCCCTCGGCCCGGTGGCCGTCCCCCGGTTGGCTCCCGCCGGCCGGCGTGCG
>NZ_JBNHGL010000314.1:0-2868 GCF_059091245.1 Arthrobacter sp. Y3225116 | reverse complement strand
GCTCCCAGGCGGAGTCCTGCGCGGTACCGGCCGCCCCGGGCAAGCCCTCCCAGGTGTCGCTGGGCATGCCCGCGCTGCCCGGCCGAACCGCCTGACGCCGATGCCGGTCCACCCACCAGCGCCGGCCGGCCCGCCGGTCATCGCCGTCGTCGGTCCCACCGGCTCCGGAAAATCGGATCTCGCCGTCGCGCTGGCCCGGCGGCTGGGCGGGGAAGTGATCAACGCCGACGCCATGCAGTTGTACCGCGGCATGGATATCGGCACGGCCAAAATGGATCCGGCCGAGCGGCAGGGAATCGAGCACCACCTGCTGGACATCCTCGACGTGAGGGAAGAGGCGAGTGTCTCCGCCTACCAACAGCAGGCCAGGGAAGCGATCGACGCCGTGCACGGACGGGGGCACCGGGCCATCCTCGTCGGTGGTTCCGGACTGTATGTACGGGCCGCCCTGGATGCGATCGAGTTTCCAGGTACCGATCCGGCCCTGCGCCGCGGCCTGGAAGAGGAGCTGGAAAGGCTCGGCCTCGCAGCGATGCGGGAGCGGCTGCGGCAGGTCGACCCGGTGTCCGCCGGGCGGCTGGCCGACGCCCGCCGGGTCATCCGGGCGCTGGAAGTGCGGCAACTGACCGGGCGTCCGTTCAGCTCCTACATGCCCGAGCGGGAGTATGTCCGCCCGACCGTGCAGATCGGCCTCCGGGCGGACCGCGAGCGGCTCAAGCACCGCCTGGCCGGCCGCGTCCATACGATGGTGGAACGCGGGCTGCTGGAGGAAGTCGCGGCACTGGACCGGCAGGGCCTGCGTCAGGGCCGGACCGCCTCGCGCGCGCTCGGCTACGCCCAGTTCCTGAAGGTGCTGGACGGTGAATGGACCCGGGACGAGGCCGCCGAGGACACCATCGCCGCCACGCGCAGGTTCGCCCGGCGCCAGTTGACGTGGTTCCGCGCCGATCCAAGGATCCACTGGCTGGACTGGGAGGATCCGCTGGCGGCGGACAAGGCGGCAGCGCACATCGCTAAGCTTGAGCCGTGAACAACCCCATGCCTGATCATCTGTCGGCCCTCGCCGGGCTGCCCTTCGCCAAGGGCCACGGCACCGGCAACGACTTCGTGCTCATTGCCGATCCCGACGGGGCCAAGCACCTCGGGGCCGAGGCGGTCGCCGGCCTCTGCCACCGCCACCTCGGCATCGGCGCCGACGGGCTCATCCGTGCGGTCCGATCCCGGCACCTGCCCGAGGGCCGTGAGCTTCTGGAGAGCGCGCCCGAGGCCGAGTGGTTCATGGACTACTACAATGCCGACGGCTCGACCTCGGAAATGTGCGGCAACGGGGTCCGCGTCTTCGTGCACTTCCTGCTGGCCGAAGGACTCGTCCAGCTGGGGGCGGGGGAATCGCTGACCATCGGGACCCGGGCGGGAACCAAAATCGTCAGCCGGTCAGCCAACGGCTACGCCGTGGACATGGGGCCGTGGGAGTTCATCTATCCGGCGGAGGCTGCCGCCAGGGCGATGGATTCGACGGTCAGCGCAGGCGGTCTCCAGGTGCCGCGGCCGGCACTGTCGGTGAGTCTGGGGAACCCGCACACCGTGGTCGCCCTCGCCGGGCTCGAAGAACTGGCCGCCACCGAGTTGTTCCACGCGCCGGCGGTGGATCCGGTCCCGGAGAACGGAACGAACGTTGAGTTTGTCGTGCCGGCGGAACCCCTCGTCGCCGACGGCGCCGGGCACATCAGCATGCGCGTGCACGAGCGCGGGGTGGGGGAGACCCAGTCCTGCGGGACCGGCGCCTGTGCTGCCGCCGCCGCCATCCGCTACTGGGCGGGTGCGGGCGCGCCCGACGACTGGCAGGTCGGAGTGCCGGGCGGCGTTGTCCGGGTCCGGTTCATCCCCGCAGCCGACGGGCGGGAACATGTGGAGCTGAGCGGCCCCGCCGTGCTCGTGTCCCGAGGCGTGGTGGCCTGACCGAAGCGGCTCAGCCGGCCCGCCGTACGCAGAGCACCCGGAACGTCTTGGCGGTGCTTTCGCGGCTGACGGTGTAGTCCGACGGCAGTTCGGCCGCGAGCCAGCGCTGCAGCGAGTCCGACCCGAGGTTCTTCTGGACCACCAGCCAGGCGGTGCCCCCAGGTGCGAGGCGGGGCAGCCACATCAACAACAGTTCGTGAAGCTCGCTCTTGCCGATCCGAATCGGAGGATTGGACCAGATCGTGTGGAACTGCACGGCCGGGTCAACGTCTTCCGGGCGGCAGGCACGGACATTGGCCAGCCCCAGGGACGCGGCGTTGTCGTTGGTCAGCGCGATGCTGCGTTCATTCACATCCACGGCCAGCACCGTGGCATCGGGGGACTTCAGCCCCATGGTGAGCGCGAGCGGTCCCCACCCGCAGCCGACGTCGAGCAGGTTGCCTTCCGGAGCAGGCGGGGGGACCTCGTCCAGAAGCACGGCCGTGCCCTTGTCGAGGCCGTCCGGACTGAAGATGCCTCCAGCTGTTTGCAGCTGCCGCATGCGGCCATCCAGCTCGACGGCGAGGGTGCGGCGAACCTCGGGATTGCCTGGTTGCGCGCTGAAGTAGTGCTCTGTTCCCATAATCGGCCAGATTAGTGCGCCGACCGCGGAATCGGTATCTAGGCCCACCTAAGCAACGTCGGCTCTGATACCGTGGGAGGCATGAAAAACCTGTGATTGCGCCGTAACCTGCTGTCCCCGTTCGCACCCGGACAGCGCGTGCCGATGGTTGAGGCCTTGACCTCCCCGGCCGCCGGGCAATCACCGTTCCCGAAGGCTCTCTCGAGTCCCTTCTGATCCGGTGCCGCAGCCGCCGCAAGGGCTGGGGCGGTCCCCGGCACCCGCTGTCGCCCTGCCGCCCGGCCGGC
>NZ_JBNHGL010000313.1:0-2871 GCF_059091245.1 Arthrobacter sp. Y3225116 | reverse complement strand
GGGGCGCCACCGCGCGCAGTCCACAGCACCGCCGCGCGCAGTCCACAGCGGCGGCGGCGCGAATAACGGTCCGGGCGCCGGGGTGAGTACGGTAGAGAGCATGAGTCTTAGCACCGCCGCTGCAGGGTTCCCGCCGTTGGGCCAGCTGATGCTGGCGCGCACCACCATGGACCGCGGGTGCGAGCGGCGCAGCCACCCCGGCCTGGTGGACGGCATCTGGGGCAGCGACACCACGCATGTGATGCTGATCGCCGACGGCAAGACGCTGGTACGCGGCGGAAGGATCGTGCTGCTTCCGAGCAGGGAACGGACCGCAACCGACCTGTCCGTCTACCTCGGCCGGGCCGTGGAAGGCGCGGATGTGCCCGTCGGGACCGACATTGTGCTCTCGGTGTTGGCGGACCGCGCGGAAGCTGCCGAGTACGACGGCGAGTGGCTGGGCCTGCGCGACGTGGCGGGGGAGCTCTCGGCGCAGGACGCCGGGCTGTTTGTGGAGGCCGCGGCGATTTCCAACTGGCACCTGACCCACACCCATTGCCCGCGTTGCGGCCACCGCACGGAGATCGAGCAGGGCGGCTGGGTGCGCCGCTGTCCCGCCGACGGAAGCCAGCATTTCCCGCGCACCGATCCCGCCGTCATCGTGTCGGTCATCGACGAGGACGACCGCCTGCTGCTCGGCCGCAACAGCGCATGGCCGGCCAGCCGGTATTCCACCCTGGCCGGCTTCGTCGAGCCGGGGGAGTCGCTCGAGGCCGCGGTCGTGCGGGAAATCGAGGAGGAGTCCGGCGTCGTGGTGCACTCGCCGCGCTACCTTGGATCCCAGCCGTGGCCGTTCCCGGCATCGCTGATGATTGGTTTCACGGCGGTCGCGACGGACGCGGCGTCGGTCCCCGACGGCGTGGAGATCCTGGACACGCGGTGGTTCAGCCGGGAGGAACTGGCCGCGGCACTGCAGGCCGACGAGGTCCAGGTGGCCAGCGGCATTTCGATTGCGCGGGCGCTGATCGAGCACTGGTACGGCGGCGAGCTGCCGCAGGCCGGACGATGAGCGCAGCGGCAGCCGGGCCCCTCCCGGACAGCAGCCTCGAAGACCGGATCCTGGCCGGACTGGACGACGAGCAGCGGCAGGTGGCCACCAACCTGGCCGGTCCGCTGTGCGTCCTCGCCGGAGCGGGCACCGGCAAGACCCGCGCGATCACCCATCGGATCGCCTACGGGGTGCACACCGGGGTGTATACGCCGCAGCGGGTGCTGGCGGTGACGTTCACCGCGCGCGCGGCCGCCGAGATGCGGACGCGGCTGCGCGACCTCGGTGTTGGCGGGGTGCAGGCGCGCACGTTCCACGCCGCGGCGCTGCGCCAGCTGCAGTTCTTCTGGCCGCAGTCGGTCGGCGGCCCGTTGCCCGGCCTGCTGGACCACAAGGCCAGCGTCATCGCCGAATCTGCCCGCCGCCTGCGGCTGACCACCGACCGTGCCGCCATCCGCGACTTGGCGGCCGAGATCGAGTGGGCCAAGGTTTCCATGCTCACGCCCGAGAGCTATGTCCGCCGGGCGGCCGGGCGTGCCGCACCGGCAGGCTACGACCTGACGACGGTGGCGCGGCTGTACCAGGCCTACGAGGACGTGAAGACGGACCGGAACATCATCGACTTCGAGGACGTCCTGCTCATCACCGTGGGGATCCTCGAGGAAGACCCGAAGGTGGCGGCCGCCGTCCGGGACCAGTACCGGCACTTCGTGGTGGACGAATACCAGGACGTCTCGCCGCTCCAGCAGCGGCTCCTGGACCTCTGGCTGGGGGACCGTGAAGAACTCTGTGTTGTCGGCGACGCCAGCCAGACCATCTACTCCTTCACGGGAGCGACCTCCCGGCATCTGCTCGAGTTCACCAAACGCTTCCCCGGCGCCGACGTCGTCAAACTCGTCCGGGACTACCGCTCCACCCCGCAGGTGGTGCAGCTGGCCAACTCGCTGCTGGCCGCCCGCACCCGGCAGCCGGCGCGGGACAACGACAGCTGGCCGACCCCGCTTGAGCTCATCGCCCAGCGTCCGGCCGGGCCCGAGCCCTCGTTCACGGAATGCACCGACGACGAGGCGGAGGCCGCCCAGGTGGCCACCCGTATCCGCGGACTGATCGACGACGGCGTGGGCGCCGCCCAGATAGCGGTGCTGTTCCGCACCAACGGGCAGTCCCAAGCGTACGAACAGGCGCTGGCCACTGCCGGCATCGGCTATCAGCTGCGCGGCGGGGAGCGGTTCTTCCAGCGGCGGGAGGTCCGCGACGCGATCCTCCAGCTGCGGGCCTCGTCCCGGGCCGCCGGAACCGAACCCGTGCCGCAACTGGTCCGGGACGTGCTGGCGAACCTGGGCTACACGCGGGAGGCTCCGCAGACCGGCGGTGCGGTGCGCGAACGCTGGGAATCCCTGGCCGCGCTGGTGGGACTGGCCGACGAGCTGGACGCGGCCCGCGGTTCCGCGGCCGGCGGTGTGTTCACCATGTCCGACTTCGTGGCGGAGCTCGACGAACGCGCCGCCGCCCAGCACGCTCCCACGGTGCAGGGTGTCACCCTCGCCTCGCTGCACTCGGCGAAGGGCCTGGAATGGGACGCAGTCTTCCTGGTCGGGTTGAGCGAGGGGCTGATGCCGATTTCCTTCGCCGACACCGACGAGGCCGTGGACGAGGAACGCCGGCTGCTCTATGTGGGCATCACCCGTGCCCGCCAGCACCTGGCTCTGTCCTGGTCGCTGGCCCGGACCCCCGGAGGCCGCGCCAACCGCAAACCGTCCCGGTTCTTGGACGGGCTGCGGCCCGCCTCTTCCTCCTCCGTCCGCAGCACGCCGGGCCAGCGGCCGGCGCGGCGCAAGCAGGCC
>NZ_JBNHGL010000312.1:0-2798 GCF_059091245.1 Arthrobacter sp. Y3225116 | reverse complement strand
CTCGGCCCCGATGCCGGCCGCCAGGACGGGGACCGTCTGCTGCAGCAGACGGCGCCGGCTCGGCTGTCCCTCGGGCGTGTTGGCGGCCATGCAGCAGGTCCTCCCGGTGCCGGCCCCCAGTGTTCCCGGCGCTGGTTCCGGTCCGGCAATCCGGAACCAACGGTGTTTCCGGGCACCAGTGTAGTGCCGTCCGGGTCAGTTCAGTGCTGTGCCCGCCGCCTGTTCGACGGCGTCCACCAGCACGCCGCTGTCCACCAACAGGCGGACCGCCTCGATCTCCGGCGAGAGATAGCGGTCGGTGCCCGGACCGGCGACCGTTTTGCGGATCTCCCGGCGCACCGCGGTGACCGCCGGGGCGCTGCGGGAGGTCTCCACGCCGCCGTCGCGCATGTCCAGGGCGCGGGCACTGGTGAGCAGCTCAATGGCCAGCACCCGGGTGAGCCCGTCCAGGGCGCGGCGCAGTTTCAGCCCCGCGGACCAGCCCATGGACACATGGTCTTCCTGCATGGCCGAGGACGGGATGGAATCCACCGACGCCGGGTTGGCGAGCCGCTTGAGCTCGCTGACGATGCCGGCCTGGGTGTACTGGGCGATCATGTGCCCGGAGTCCACGCCCGGATCATCGGCCAGGAAGGCGTTCAGGCCGTGGCTGCGGGCGGTGTCCAGGAACCGGTCGGTCCGCCGTTCGCTCATGGAGGCAAGGTCCGCCACGGCGATGGCCAGGAAGTCCAGGGCGTAGCCGACCGGGGCGCCGTGGAAGTTGCCGTTGGATTCCACCCGGCCGTCCGGGGTGACCACGGGATTGTCGACGGCGGAGGCCAGTTCGTAGCCGGCCACCGATTCCACGTGGGCAAGCGTGGCGCGCGCCGCGCCGTGCACCTGGGGCGCGCAGCGCAGGGAGTACGCATCCTGGACCCGGGTGAACCGGTGCTGCGCATCGGCTCCCGCCGACTTTTGCTCTGCGATCAGGACGGAACCGGCCAGGACGGTGCGCATGTTGGCCGCGGCCGCGATCTGGCCGGGATGCGGCCGGAGCGCGTGCAGGTCCTCGGCCAGCACGGAGTCGGTGCCGAGCAAGCCTTCGATGCTCATGGCCGCGGCGAGATCGGCGGTCTTCAGCAGCCGGTGCAGGTCGGCCGACGCCATGATCAGCATGCCCAGCATGCCGTCGGTGCCGTTGATCAGTGCCAGGCCTTCCTTCTCCCGCAGCTCCACCGGCTCCAGGCCCGCGGCGGCCAGGGCGTCGGCGGCCGCCACCAGTTCGCCGTCCCCGGTGCGGACCTGGCCCTCACCCATCAGGGCGAGCGCGCAGTGGGCCAGCGGCGCGAGGTCCCCGGAACAGCCCAGGGAGCCGTATTCGCCGATCACCGGGGTGATGCCGGCGTTGAGGATTCCCGCGTAGGCCTGCGCCACCAGCGGGCGGACGCCGGTGCGCCCGGTGGCCATCGTCGCGAGCCGGTTGAGCATCAGCCCGCGCACCACCTCCCGGTCCACCTCGGCCCCGGACGAGGCCGCGTGGCTGCGGATCAGGCTGCGCTGCAGCTGGGTGCGCAGCTGAACCGGTATCTGCTTGGTGGCCAGGGCGCCGAAGCCGGTGCTGACCCCATAGTGCGGCACGTCGTCGTCCACCAAGGCCTCGATCACCTTGCGTGACTCGGCCATGGCCTGCAGCGATTCGTCGCTGAGTTCGACGGCGGCGCCGTGGCGGGCGACGGCGACGACGTCGGC
The DNA here is from genome assembly GCF_059091245.1 of Arthrobacter sp. Y3225116. Classification (NCBI taxonomy): domain Bacteria; kingdom Bacillati; phylum Actinomycetota; class Actinomycetes; order Micrococcales; family Micrococcaceae; genus Arthrobacter; species Arthrobacter sp. Y3225116. The sequence goes on along the minus strand of NZ_JBNHGL010000312.1, from coordinate 1,070 downwards.
GGGGGAGAGCGGTCCGACGGACACGGAGACGGGGACGGTCTGGAGCTGGGACATGGTGCCTTTCGGGTGCGGGTGAAGGTGAAGGTGGAAGGGGCGGGTCGGGGAGGAGCGGGGATCAGTCCGCGATCAGGGCCTCGTAGTCGGGTTCTTTCTCCAGCACGCCGTATTTGGCGGCCGCCGACCCCAGCTTCTGCAGGCCCTCCATGTTGATCTCCGGATACCAGCGGGACATCACCACGGTCTCGGCCAGCTCGGGCGTGACCTTCGCATAATCCTGGATGATGGCGCGCACTTCGTCGTCGTTCTCCGAGGCGAACTGGAAAGACTTCTCCAGCGCCCGGCGGAAGCGTTCGACGAGTTCGGGATCTTCCTGCAGGGTCTGCTCGGAGGCGAAGTAGAAGGCCGAATCGAAGTCGTCGGTGAGGTCGGTCATCGGGCTGGCCACGATTTTTCCGCCGGCGTCCAGGATCTGGGTGCGGAACGGTTCGGTGGTCCAGGCGGCGTCGACGTCGCCCCGCTCCAGCGCCGCGGGCATGTTGGGGTACGGCATTTCGACGAAGTCGACGGCGTCCGGGTCGCCGCCCGCCTGTTCCACGGAGTTCCGGATGGTGACGTCGGCGAAGTTGTTCAGCGCGTTGACGGCCACGGTCTTGCCCACCAGGTCGGCGGCGCTTTCGATGCCGCTGTCCGGCAGGGCCGCCACCTCGGTGACGTCCTCGCCGGGGACATTGGTGGAGCTGGAGCCGTTGGAAACCACCGTGATCGGCAGCCCCTTGTCCCGCGCGATCAGCAACGAGACGACATTGGAGTAGCCGAACTGGTATTCGCCGGTCATCACCGCCGGGACGATGGCCGCGCCGCCCTGGGCCAGCTGGACGGACAGCTGGATGCCTTCCTCTTCGAAGTACCCCTCCTGCATGCCCAGGTAGACCGGGGCCACGTCCGTGATCGGGATCAGGCCCAGGTTCACCTGGTCCAGGCTGGCGTCTGCCGGCGCCCCGGCGGTTTCCGTTCCGCCGCCGGTGGAGGACGGACTGCCGGAGCCGCACCCGGTCAGCAGGAGGGCGCCG
>NZ_JBNHGL010000311.1:0-2890 GCF_059091245.1 Arthrobacter sp. Y3225116 | reverse complement strand
GCCGCCGGCGGCGCTCCCGGGCCAGCGCGTCGCGCAGCGGCGGCACGGTGATCCCGCCGTGCGACATCCGGGTACGCACGCGTTTGCGCACGGCCAGCATCGCCAGCGTGCCCGCAATCAGGAAAAGGAACTGGAGGCTGAAGGCCAGCTTGAACGAGTCCAGCGCGTACAGGTCGCCCTGCGAGAACCCGCTGGCCAGCAGGGCATCGAGCACCACGCCCATGCCGAGCATCACCAGCAGCGCCGAGATGAAGCCGCCGACGTTGACAATTCCGGTGGCCGTTCCGGCGCGGCTGAGCGGATTGAAGGTCCGGGCGAAGTCGAAGCCGATCATGGAACCCGGGCCGCCGACCGCCACGGCCATGACCAGCAGCAGAAGCAGCCAGAACGGTGCCGGACCCGGGTAAACCAGCACGCACAGCCAGGCGGCCGACATGGCCCCGACGATCAGCAGGACCATCGTGGAGCGCCGCAGGGGATGCCGGCCCACCCAGCGGCCCAGCAACGGGCCGGCGACGAAGGAGGTCATGACCGCTGCCGTCATCAGCACCGAGGCTTCCGTCGGCGTCAGGCCCTGGGCGGACACCAGGAATGGGTAGCCCCACATGAGCATGAACACGTTCGCGGGGAACTGGACCGTGAAATGGGTCCACAGTCCCAGTCTCGTTCCCGGTTCCCGCCACGCTTCGGCCAGCGACGCGCCGGTTTGGCGCAGGGTCGGCTGCGGGGCCGTCCGCCGGGGGCCGGGCTCGTTGCGGACCACCGCGAGGGCAAGGACAAAGGCCACCGCGGAGAGCGCGGCAACAGAGAGGAAAGCCGGCGTCCAACCCGCAAGGTTAAGGATGGCCACGAACGGGATGACGCTGATCAGCTGGCCGATCTGGCCCAGCTGGCCGGTCAACTGGGTCAGCAACGGGATGCGCTTCCCGCTGAACCAACTGGGCAGCAGCCGCAGCACGGACACGAAGGTCATCGCGTCGCCGGCACCGACGAGGACGCGTCCGGCCAGCCCTTCGGGGACGGAGGACGCGAAGGCCAGGGCGGTTTGCCCGGCCAGCATCAGCACGGCCCCTCCAGCCACCATCAGCCGGGGCCCGTATTTGTCCACCATGAGGCCGACGGGGATCTGCAGCCCCGCGTACACCACCAGTTGAACCACGGTGAACGTCGACAACGCGGCGGCGGTGGCGTCAAAGCGCTCGGTGGCCTGCAGGCCTGCTACGCCGAAGGTCGTCCGCTGGGTGATCGCCACCAAGTAGGCGAATATCCCGCTCCCCCACACCCACCAAGCACGCCGCGAATCCATTGCTCCATCTTGCCCACGGCCCGGGGCGCGGGACTAATCGGCGTCGCCGGGCTCCGCGGAGGCTCCTTCGGCGCCGTCGTCGTCGGTGGCAGGCTGGGTGGCCAGGAAGGCCTCCACCGCCGCACCGATCTCGTCGGCGTCGGGAAGCTCTTCGTTGTCCTTGACCAGCAGCGAGCGGCGCTCTTCGTGCCCCGCGTACTCGTCGTACCGCTCTTCCAGCCGGCCGACCACCCGCTGGACGTCGGCAGAGTCCTGTACCTGCCGGTCGATTTGGCTCTCGACCTCGCGTCCGGTCTCGCGCAGCCGGTCTGTGGGCAACGTCAGCGAGGTGGCGGCGCCGATGTACTCCAGCGCCGCGACGGCGGCCGGCGGGTACTGGGCGTCGGACAGGTAGTGCGGCACATGGATGGAATAGCCGACGACGTCACGCCCGGCCTCCGCGAGGCGCATTTCCAGCAGCGGGCCGATGCCGGCCTGCAGCTCCGCCTGGGGTTTCCAGCTGGTGATCCCGTCGATCAGGTCCTGCCGCGAGCCGTGGACGGTGACGCCGATCGGGCGGGTGTGGGGCACCGGCATGGGAAGCGACTGGACCCACGCGACCAGCCGCGTCTGGAGCCGGTTCGCCACCCAGACGATCGCCCGGGAGAACCGCTCCCATTGGTAGTCCGGTTCGGGGCCGGTCAACAGCAGGAACGGCGTGCCGAGCCCGTCGACCAGCCGGTACAGCTCGATGGCGGGGGCTTCGTAGTCGGTGAAACGGTCGCCGGCGAAGGTGATGCGGGGCCGCCTGCTGCGGTAGTCCACCAGTTGGTCGGCGTCGAAGGAGGCGACCAGCTGAGCATCGAGCTCGTCGAGCAGCTCGTCGCCGACCTGCTCGACCACGTGGCCGGCTTCGGCTGCACCGGTGAATCCCATAACAAGATCAAGCCCGCGCAGCGCAGGCGAGTCGAACAACTCCGCGTTGGTCGACATCAGCGACCGTGGATCCAGCAATGTGCCCTCCGTTCCGGCATCGTCTTTCCCTGCCGTGCATGGCTCTCTCGCAATGTTAAGCGCCCGGGCGGGCGGAAAATTCCTGCCCGCGGCCCGGCACAGCGCGTGCGCGGCACCGCATCCGGTGCCGGAGAGACTACGATCGACAGGTGCAGGCCCTGTTCCGGCCAACCTTTCAAAGGCTCATTCCTGCTGGAACTACTGTAGACACAACGGTAAGCAACCGGTGAGCGGCGGCGGGCACCACCCGTCCGGCCGGCCGGCTGTAGGAGAAGTTAGGACAGATCTGCGTGATCCCCACGACCGAGCTCAAGCTCAGCGCCATTGCCAAAGATGTCAAAAAGGCCAAGTCAGCCGCCCTCGTCATTGCGGTCGGGCAGGACGGAGACGGTCCGGTCCTGCTGGAGAATCCGTTGCCGGCCAAGGCGTCGAAGACGCTGCAGGACTCCCTTCCGCTGCTCGGCGTCACCGGCGCGGCCGACGAGGTACACCGGCTGCCGGGGCTGCCCGGGGCCGGGGCGGACGTGGTGGTGCTGGCCGGCGTCGGGAAGCTGCTGCCCGGGCAGGCGTTGACGGAAGAAACCCTGCGCC
>NZ_JBNHGL010000310.1:0-2893 GCF_059091245.1 Arthrobacter sp. Y3225116 | reverse complement strand
GTTGCCGGGAGTGCCCTCGGCCGGCCAGCGGGCGGCGGCCCGGGCGAACGCCTCGGCGAGCGCATCCTCCACCAGGTCCAGCCGCCGGAAGCGTGAGAAAAGCAGCGCCAGCAGCCGGCCCCACTCTTCCCTGTGAATCTGCTCCAGCCGCTCCATGGGTCAGGCCGAATCCGGTGCCACCATCGCACGGACCTCCACCGGGGCGTCGCCGGCCAGCAGCGCGCAGATCGACACGAGATCGTCCAGGTTGTCCGTCTTCACGGTATAAAACCCGCTCAACTGTTCCACGGACTCGGCATAGGGCCCGTCCGTGACCACCACTCCGTCCGGGGTGGACCGCACGGTCTTCGCCGTCCGGGAATGCTGCAGCTCCGCCCCGCCGGTGATCGCGTGCCCGCGTTCCTTCAGCCGGGCGGCGAATTCCTCGTGCCGCGCATACGTCGCCTCGCGCTGCTCCGGCGTGCTCTGCTCCCAGCTGTCCTCGTTGTCCGGCAACAGCACCATGTACTCGGTCATCTCAGCGTTTCCCTTCGCCAGCCGCGCGTCCTCCCCGCGGCGCCCAGTGTCGACGTGATCCGTTCGACACCATGATGACGCGCGAACTGCAACAGAATCGACAACCCCGCGGCATCACTTCCCGGGCAGTGCTACGGCGTCCCCGCGCCAACCCGTCAGCTGGCGCGGGCCTCGCGGTTCTCGTCCACGTATTCCGCCGTCACCAGGATCGGCAGGTGGTCGGACTGGCCGCGCGGCAGGGTTTCCACGCTTTGAATGTCCAGGCCCAGGGAGGTGGCGAAATCGAAGTGGCCGCGGAACAGCTTGTAGCGCGTGTAGGTCCGGCGGTTGCTCAGGGTCAGTTCGTAGCCCGTTTCCTTCAGGTGCTCAATCAGGTTCTTCGTGAAGAAGGGGTAGTTGAAGTCCCCCACCATCAGCGTCATCTGCTCGCCGTTGCCGCCCATGCCCAGCAGCGCTTCGTGGCCGGCCTTGATCTGGTGCCGGCGCAGGGAGTTGGTAGCGGTCAGCGGCGCGGCGTGAAAGTCACCGACGACGATTTCGTGTTTGCTCTCGTTGTCCACCATTTTGACGCCGAGCAGCCGCTCGTGGGCCGGCGCCAGCACGTAATCGTGCAGCGACTTCTTGAGTTCGAAGGTGTTGGTATCGAGGGCGGAGAACCTGTTCTCGTCGTAATAGACCGCCAGCCCCAGCCTGTTTCCCTTGGTCGAATGGGCCAACCGCAGGTGTCCCAGCGTGTGCGGAAGTTTCTCTGTGTCCGCTTCCTGCAGGCACATGACGTCGACGTCGTAGCGGTCGGTCAGGTCCTCGAGTTCCTCGCTTGCACTGTGTTTCCGCAGGTTGTAGCTGATAGCCCTCAACAAAGAATCACCCTTCCGTCGCGGTCGCTGTAGCCTGCGCCCATACTACAGAGCCGGCCTCGCGGTTACATTCGGCTGCCGCCCGCCAAACCGGGTAAAAGGGCGGATTCGCCCCGCAAGAACGCCGAAAACCGGAGGCCGATATCCTGCGACGCTCAGCTGTGGGCCGCGGCCATCGGGCGCTGGGCTGACGGGCACCGGCACACGTCCCGCCGCCGCCTCGCCGGCGGGGCGCTTACGTTCCGCAGAAGGTCCGGTACGCGCCGAAGTCTTCCGGCGCCGCGGCGGCGTAGCGCTCAAAGCCGCGACGCTCGCCGTAGGGGCGGGTCACCGCGTCCAGGAGGCGGTCCACCGGGTCCAAGTCTCCGTGCGTGGCGGCGTCGAGGGCCTCCTCGACCAGGTGGTTGCGGGGAATGTAGACGGGGTTGACCCGGTCCATCAAACCCGCGTCCGGTCCGAGCGGACGCCATCGTCCCAGCCAGTCATCGAACCCTGCGGGGTCCGGAAACAGGCGCCGGGCCGCTTCTGTATGGCCCCGGGCGGCCGCGCCGAGGCTGCGGAAGAACGCTGTGTGGTCTACCTTGCCCGCCTGGAGCAGGGCCAGGAGGTCATTCACGAGCAGGGAGGCCCCCGCGGCATCGACCTCGTCGCCCAGGCCGATCTTGCTCCTCGCGCCGGCCAGCCAGGCGGCGCTGTACTCGCTCCTGAAGGCGCCCAGGGCTTCTGACGCGAGCGCGGCCGCCTGCTCTTGATCGTCGTGCAAGAGCGGCAGGAGAGCCTCCGCGAGCCGGGCCAGGTTCCATTCGGCGGCAAGCGGCTGGTTGGCATACGCGTAACGCCCGCCCTCGTCGATGGAACTGAAGACGGAGGCCGGATCGAAGGCGTCCATGAAGGCGCAGGGCCCGTAGTCGATGGTTTCACCTGAGATCGTCATGTTGTCGGTGTTCATGACCCCGTGCACGAATCCCACGAGCATCCACTGCGCCACCAGCGCGGCCTGGGCGCCGATCACTGCCTGAAACAGCGCCAGATACGGGTGCTCGGCCTCGGCGGCCGCCCGATGGTGGCGGGCAATGGCATGGTCGGCGAGCCGGCGCAGGAGGCCGGCGTCACCCGTGGCCCGGGCATACTGGAAACTTCCCACGCGCAGATGGCTGCCGGCCACCCGCGCCAGAACGGCTCCCGGCAACTCGGTGTCACGGTATACCGGCAGCCCCGTGGCCACGACGGCGAGGGAGCGCGTGGTGGGAATGCCCAGGGCATGCATGGCCTCGCTGACCACATATTCGCGCAGCATCGGGCCCACCGCGGCCTGGCCGTCACCGCCCCGCGCGAACGGCGTGGGCCCCGAACCCTTGAGGTGGACGTCGCGCAGCCGGCCGCCCGCATCGGTCAGCTCGCCCAGCAGGAGGGCCCGCCCGTCGCCGAGCCGGGGCGAGTACCAGCCGAACTGGTGGCCGGCGTACGCCTGCGCCACCGGAGTGGCGCCGCCGGGGATCCGGTTGCCCGTCAACAGCCGC
>NZ_JBNHGL010000309.1:0-2895 GCF_059091245.1 Arthrobacter sp. Y3225116 | reverse complement strand
CTGGCTGGCACGGGACCTGGCGAACATGCCCTCCAACGTGAAGAACCCGGAGTGGATGGCCGGTCAGGCCGCGCGCCTCGCCGCGGCCCGGGGCCTGGGCATCCGCACGTGGGACGAGCATCAGCTGGCTGCCGGAGGGTTCGGCGGCCTGCTGGCGGTGGGATCGGCCTCGCCGACTCCGCCCAGGCTGGTCCAGCTGGACTACACGCCCGCACAGGCCGGCGAGAACACCAGGCACATCGTCATCGTCGGCAAGGGCATCACCTTCGACACCGGCGGGCTGTCGCTCAAGCCGCGGGAACCGATGGTGCCGATGAAGACCGACATGGCGGGCGCCGGCGTCGTGCTGGCGGTGCTGGCCGCTGCGGCGGAGCTGCGCGTCCCGCACCGTGTCACCGGCCTGCTCGCCCTGGCCGAGAACGCGATCGGCGCCGACGCTTACCGGCCCGGCGACGTGGTGACCGTCCACGACGGCACCACGGTGGAGATCGGCAACACGGATGCGGAGGGGCGCATGGTGCTGGCCGACGGCCTCTCCTACGCCGCCGCCCGGCTGCAGCCCGACGTCCTGGTGGATATCGCCACCCTCACCGGTGCGGCGTCCCTGGGGCTGGGCAGGCAGCATGCGGCGCTGTACGGTACCCGGCCGTCCCTGGTGCGCGCCTTCGAAGCCGCGGGGGAGGCAACCGGGGAGCGGGTCTGGCACATGCCGCTGGACGAGGTGGCGGCCGAATACGGCTTCGCGTTGGAATCCGGCATCGCCGACATCTCGCACATCGCATCCCAGCGGTCGAAGGTCGGCGGGGGATCGATCACCGCGGCGCTGTTCCTGCGCGAATTCACCGGCACCCTTCCGTGGATCCATCTGGACATCGCCGGCCCCGCCCGGGCAGACTCCGACCGGGCCGAGGTCACGAAGGGCGGCACGGGGTACGGCGCCCGGCTGCTGCTGTCCTTCCTGCGCTCCTACCGCGGCTAGCACCGGGCCGGGCGGCGGCCGGCCGCCCGCGGGCAGGGAGCCGCGGGACGGTCAGCGTTTGACGGCCAGCAGCAGTCCCTCGCCGGTCGGCAGGATGGTGGACAGCAGCTGGTCGTTGTCCCGGATGGCCTTGCCGACCTTGCGCAGCGTGGTGGTGGATTCTTCGCGGATGGCCGGATCCGAGACCCGGTCGTGGTCCAGGGCGTCGTTGACAATCAGCATGCCGCCGCGCTTGAGCAGCCGGACCGCTTGCTCCACGTACAGCGGATACGAGGGCTTGTCCGCGTCGACGAAGACGAGGTCGTAGGCGTTGTCGGTCAGCCGGGGCAGCACGTCGGCCGCGCGGCCGGAGATGGTGCGGGTGCGGTTGCCCGGAATACCGGCATCGACGAAGGACTGGCGTGCCGCACGCAGATGGTCGACGTCCGCATCGATGGTGGTCAGCACCGCGGCCGGCGGCAGTCCGCGCAGGAGGCAGACCCCGGAGACACCGGCGCCGGAACCGATTTCCACCACCGTCTGCGCCTTGGTACCCGCGGCGAGGACCGTCAGGGCGGCGCCGACCCCCGTGCCGACAGCGGCAACGCCCAGTTCATGGGAACGCTCACGGGCCCGAAGCAAGACGTCATCCTCGGCGGGGAGCCCCTCCGTGTAGGACCAACTCGTCTGCTTGTCGGCACTCATGAAATATCGCTTTCTCTTCAGCTTTTGCGGGGAAACGGCGCAGGGCCGCAGTGCCAAGCCTACTGCCACAGGTGGCGGGATCAGGCGCGTGCCCCGGCGTCGGGACACGCTGCCGCCGGCCGGGGCAGACGGGGGACCGGGCTTAGCGGTATTTGTGCAGCCGGTTTACAGAATTCTCCCAGTTTTTTGCGCCAAGATGGGTACCCGGGACGCCGAAAGCCAGACCGGCAGCACGCAGCCGCATTCCCGGACCCCCAGGAGGTGGGCGGCATGCGGGCGGTCCGACGAAGGGGCACGATGATGACGAAGCTACAGGACGCCGCGTCGGCCGCCGCGGCCGGCAACGATCAGTGGGTCGCTCCGACGTGGGAAGAAGTCGTGAGCAACCACTCCGCCAAGGTCTACCGCTTGGCCTTCAGGCTCACGGGCAACCGGTACGACGCCGAAGACCTCACCCAGGAAGTCTTTGTCCGTGTTTTCCGGTCGCTGGACAACTTCAAGCCCGGCACGCTGGACGGCTGGCTCCACCGGATCACCACCAACCTTTTCCTGGACCAGGCCCGGCGCAAGAGCCGGATTCGGTTCGATGGACTGAGCGACGAAGCCGAAGCCCGGCTGCCCGGCAAGGATCCCGGCCCCGAGCGCAGCTTCGAATTCAACAACCTGGATATCGATGTCCAGGCCGCCCTGGAAGAGCTGCCGCCGGACTTCCGCGCCGCAGTGGTGCTCTGCGACCTGGAGGGGCTGTCCTATGACGAGGTCTCCGCGGCCCTTGGCGTCAAGCTGGGCACCGTCCGCTCGCGGATCCACCGTGGCCGGACCATGCTCCGCGAAAAGCTGGCGCACCGGGATCCCACCGAGCGCCCGCGCCTGAAACTGCCGCGAATCGCCGGAGCCCACTGATCGCTGCCATGCTCCACCCGGGAAGAGAGCTGGCGGAGTACCTGGACGGCGAACTCTCCGATGATCGCCGCCCGGCCCTCGAACGCCATCTTCAACGCTGCCGGCGGTGCCGCAAGAGTGTCGACGAATTCCGCCGGATCCAGGACCGCCTGCGCTCGCTGGACGTGCCGCCCCCTGACGACAACCTGACCGCGCGGTTGCTGCGCTGCAGCCAGCCCGGGGCTGCCGGACCGGCCGGCCCCCCGCTGGGCCTCGACCCCTCCGGTACCGGGGAAAACCGGCACGACGGCGTACCCGCGGACGCGCGCACCCCCGCGCCGGGCGGTGCC
>NZ_JBNHGL010000308.1:0-2916 GCF_059091245.1 Arthrobacter sp. Y3225116 | reverse complement strand
CACGGGCCTGCGCGCCGCCGGCTACGGCGTGGGGGACCGGATCGCCACGCTGACCGGCAACTCCGCCGACCACGTGGTGCTGTTCTTCGCCTGCGCCAAGGCAGGCCTCGTGCTGGTCCCGCTGTCCTGGCGGCTGTCTCCCGGGGAGATCGCCGAGCAGCTGCAGCTGGCGGACCCGGCGCTGCTGCTGGTGGAGGATGAATTCGACGCGCTGGCCGCCGCTGCCGCCACGATGCTCCCGCTGCCGCCGCGCACGGCGGCGCTGGGGCCCTCGGGGGTGGAGCGGCACGTGCCCTGCCCCACCCGGCGGCTGGACAGCGCCGCGGGGCCCGTGCAGCGGGACGTGCGCGACGACGATGCCCTCCTGATGATCTTCACGTCCGGTACCGAGGGGCCGAGCAAGGCCGCCATCCTCACGCACGCCAACTGCTTCTGGACGAACCTCTCCCTGTCGCGGACCATGGAGCTCTCCAGCTCCGACGTGGTGCTGGCCGCGCTGCCGCAGTTCCATGTGGGCGGCTGGAACATCCAGCCGCTGCTGGGCTGGTGGACCGGCGCCACGGTGGTGCTGGAACGCACGTTCGACCCGGGCCGGATGCTGCAGCTGATCGCCGAACGCAGGGTCACCACCATGATGGGCGTCCCCACCCAGTACGCCATGCTCGCCGAGCACCCCGGCTTCGCGTCCGCCGACCTGTCCAGCCTGCAGCACGCGATCGTCGGCGGCGCCTCCATGCCCGCGCCGCTGCTGCGGATCTGGCACAAGCGCGGCGTGGCCCTGAGCCAGGGCTACGGCCTGACCGAGGCCTCGCCCAACGTGCTCTGCCTGCCCAACGAAGACGCGGCGTCCATGATCGGCTACGCGGGCAAGCCCTACCCGCACGTCAGCGTGGCGGTCGCGGACCCGGCCACCGGCGAGATCCTGGACGGGGCGGCCACCGGTGAGCTGCTGGTCTCGGGGCCGGGCGTGTTCGCCGGCTACTTCCGGAACCCGGAGGCCACCGCGACGGCGCTCGCCGGCGGCTGGCTGCGCACCGGCGACCTGGTCGAACGCACCGCGGACGGCTTCTTCCGGATCGTGGACCGGATCAAGGACCTCTACATCTCCGGCGGCGAGAACGTGGCCCCGGCCCAGGTGGAGCAGGTCCTGCTCTCGCACCCCGCGGTGGCCGAGGCCGCCGTCGTCGGGGTTCCCGACGAACGCTGGGGCGAGACCGGGCTGGCCTACGTGGTGGTCCGGCCGGGCCGGATCACCGACGCCGAGGAACTGGCCGAACACTGCCGGGCGCAGCTGGCCGCCTTCAAGGTCCCCGGCCGCTTCGCCTTCGTGCCGGCGCTGCCGCGCACCGCACTGAACAAGGTGGTCCGGGGGAGGCTGCGGGAGGCCGCCGTCCGCCCCGACCGCCACCCGCTGACCGCAGGATCGGAGCAGGAATCATGAGCGCTGCACCACGCACCGCCCGGGGCACCCGGACGCGGGCCAAGCTGCTGGAGGCGGCCGAAGCGGTGTTTGCGTCGGTGGGCTACCACGAGGCCTCGATCGTCAAGATCACCGAGCAGGCCGACGTCGGGCTGGGCACCTTCTACCTCTACTTCGAGGGCAAGCAGGCCGTCTTCGACGAGGTCGTCGAGCACCTCAACCGTCGGGTGCGGCACGCGATGACCGAGGCGGCGAAGTCGGCGGAGAACCGGCTGGAGGCCGAGCGGGCAGGGTTCAAGGCGTTCTTCCGCTTCACCGCCGAACACCCCGCGCTCTACCGGATCATCCGGCAGGCGGAGTTCGTGTCGCCCGGCGCCCTGCGGATGCACTACACGCGCATCGTCAACGGCTACATTGAGGGACTGAAGGCGGCGCAGGCCACCGGCGAGGTCCGTCCGATGGACCCAAACGTCGCGGCGTGGGCGCTGATGGGCATCGGCGAACTGATCGGCATGCGCTGGGTGCTCTGGGAGGACGACGACGGTGCGCAGCCCGTCCCGCGCGAAGTGCCCGACCACGTATTCGAAGAAATGATGCAGTTTATTGAGCGGGCGCTGGCGCCCGGACAGCAGACGACGGAGGGACCCACCCATGGCTGAGAAGACTCTGACGGGCCGCAGCGCCATGGTGACCGGCGGGGCCAGCGGCATCGGCGAAGCCTGCGCGCGGGCCCTGGCCGACCGCGGCGCGAAGGTCACCGTGGCCGACCTGGACGGCGCCGCCGCCGAACGCGTGGCGCAGGAGATCGGCGGGGTCCCGTGGCAGGTGGACCTCAGCGACACCGGGGCGCTGGAAACCGCGGCGGTGGACACCGACATCCTGGTCAACAACGCCGGGATCCAGCGGATCAACCCCATCGAGGAGTTCGACCCGGAGGCCTTCCGGCTGATGCTCCGCCTGATGCTCGAATCCCCGTTCCTGCTGATCCGCGCGGCGCTGCCGGGCATGTACCAGCGCGGTTTCGGCCGGATCATCAACGTCTCCTCGGTGCACGGGCTGCGGGCGTCGGCCTACAAGTCCGCGTACGTCTCCGCCAAGCACGGGCTGGAGGGCCTCTCGAAGGTCACCGCGCTGGAGGGCGGCGCGCACGGGGTGACCAGCAACTGCATCAATCCCGGTTACGTGAAGACGCCGCTGGTCGAGAAGCAGATTGCCGACCAGGCCCGGATGCACCAGCTGCCGGCGGAGGAAGTGGTCGCCAAGGTGATGCTCACCGAGAGCGCCGTCAAGCGCCTGGTCGAGCCGCACGAAGTGGCCTCGCTGGTGTGCTGGCTCGCGGGGCCCGACGCCGGCATGGTCACCGGCGCGTCCTACACGATGGACGGCGGATGGTCCAGCCGATGAGCGACGAACCCGCAGCCCTGCCCTACGCCGCCCTGGACGTGCCGGTCCGCGGCGGCACCCTGCGCACCGGCGTGTGGGGGCCCCGGGACGCC
>NZ_JBNHGL010000307.1:0-2926 GCF_059091245.1 Arthrobacter sp. Y3225116 | reverse complement strand
AGGACCGGTGAAGAAGTCAGTCCGCAGGCCACCTTTAGCCGATTCAAATCATGGGTAGAACTGGAGTCTGGCCACAAGATGGCCGACCTGAAAGCCCGTCACGTGGCCCTGCACACCGGGGCGGAAGCCACCGCCGTCACCTGGCACGGCGGCGGGTGGCAGGTCGAATCGGCGGCCGGGACGTTCCCCGCGGACGCCGTGATGCTGGCGGCCGATGGCGCCGCCGCCGTCCGGCTACTCTCCGGCGCCGTCCCCGGGCTGGCCGGGCTGGAACCCGAAACCGGACCCGCCGTCTCGCTGGTGACCCTGGTGGTGGACCTGTCCGACCTCGACGCGATGCCGCGGGGCACCGGCATGCTGGTGGCGCCGTCGGTCCGCGACGTCAGGGCCAAGGCACTCACCCATGCCACCGCCAAATGGCCGTGGCTGGCGGACGAAGCCGGCCCGGGAAGCCACGTGCTGCGGCTGTCCTACGGGCGCGCGGTGGGGCAGCAGGGCGCCGAGGACTTCACCGGTTGGGCCGACGACAGGCTCTACCGCCAGGCGCTGGCCGATGCCAGCTTCCTGCTGGGGGTGGCTGTGGGCGACGACGACGTGGTGGGCTCGAAGGTGGTGCGCTGGGTCAACGCGCTTCCCTCCGCCACCGTGGGGCACCGGGAACGGGTGGCGGCGGTGCGCCGCGAACTGGTTGCGCACCCCGGGCTGGGCAGCACCGGGGCCTGGCTGGCGGGCACCGGGCTGGTGGCCGTGGTGGGGGACGCGCGGCGCCGTGCACGGGATCTCGCCGCACGGCTGCAGCCGGCGGCCCCCTGATCTTCTACAATATGTAGAAGTGGTTTTCGATTAATTACGATGCAGAAGGCAGACTGGTAAGCATGAGCGAATCGGCAAGGTCAGAGTCAGCAATCCCCGCCGCCGGCGGCACCGACGAGGAACTGTTCTACACCCTCTGGACGGTCTTCAAGCGCACCGGCGCACCGGCGGATCCGTCCGCCGCCGCGGCGTTCGATGAGACGGTTGCCGAACTCGCCGGCCGCAACGTCACCTTCCGCGGGGCGTACGACGTGTCCGCCATGCGCGAGGACGCCGACGTGATGATCTGGCTGCACGGACCGCAGCCGGACGAACTCCAGGCGGCGGTCCGCGACATCCGCCGGACCGGGCTGTTCGCCCCGACCGAAATGGTCTGGTCCGCGATGGGCGTCCACCGCGACGCCGAATTCAGCAAGAACCACGCCCCGGCCTTCTCCCTGGGCAAGGACCCGGAGGCCTGGCTCTGCGTCTACCCCTTCGTGCGCTCCTACGAGTGGTACCTGCTGCCGGCCGAGGAGCGCGGCAAGATGCTGCGCGACCACGGACTGCTCGGCCGGGACTTCCCGCAGGTGCTGTCCAACACGGTCGCCTCGTTCGCGCTGGGGGACTGGGAATGGATCCTGGCCCTGGAAGCGCCCGAACTGATCGATCTGGTGGACCTGATGCGCCACCTGCGCTACACCGACGCGCGCAACCACGTGCGCGAAGAGATCCCGTTCTACACCGGCAAGCGCATCAGCACAGCCGAAATCGCCGAGGTGCTGCGGTGAACCAGTCCGCCGAACCGTCCTTTGACCCGCGTGCCGGCGTCGCCGCCGACGGAACCATGCAGCCGAAGAAGTACGACGCCCTGCTGCTGGCCTCCTTCGGTGGCCCCGAGGGCCAGGACGATGTCATCCCGTTCCTCCGCAACGTCACCAGCGGCCGCGGGATCCCCGATGAACGGCTGGAAGAAGTCGCCACGCACTACCGCGCCAACGGCGGCGTCAGCCCCATCAACGAGCAAAACCGGGCACTGAAGGCGGCGCTCGAGGCCGAGCTGGCCCGCCGCGGGATCGAGCTGCCGGTGCTCTGGGGAAACCGCAACTGGGATCCCTACATCACCGACGTTTTCAAGGAAGCGTACGACGCCGGCCACCGGCGCGTGTTGGCCGTGACCACCAGCGCCTACGCCGGCTACTCAAGCTGCCGCCAGTACCGCGAGGACTTCGGCATGGCCCTGGTCGAGACCGGGCTCGCCGGCAAGCTGGAAGTGGACAAGGTGCGCCAGTACTTCGACCACCCGGGCTTCGTAAAACCGTTCGCCGAAGGCCTGGCCGAGGGCCTGGACCGGGTACGGGCCGAGCTGGCCGCGCAGGGCGCCGCGGACGCGCCGGTCCACGTGATGTTCGCGACCCACTCGATTCCCCTTGGGGACGCCGAAAACGCCGGGCCCCGCGGGGTGGACTACGAGGGCGGCAGCGCCTACGTGGCGCAGCACCTGGCCACCGCCCGGGCCGTCCTGGACCGGGTGCCGGGAGCCGCCGGCGTCGACTGGTCCCTCGTCTACCAGTCCCGCTCCGGCGCGCCGCATGTGCCGTGGCTGGAGCCGGACATCAACGACGCGCTCGAAGAGCTGCCCGCCCAGGGGGTGAAGGGCGTGGTCATCGTGCCGCTGGGCTTTGTCAGCGACCACATGGAGGTGATGTGGGACCTGGACACGGAGGCACTGGAGACCTGCCGCGGCCTCGGTCTGGCCGCCGCCCGCGTGCCCACCCCGGGCGTGCACCGGAAGTTCGTCGAGGGCCTCGTGGACCTGGTCTGTGAGCGCACGGTGGAACAGCATCGCGCCGACCGTCCTGCGCTGACCGACCTGGGACCCTGGATGGACGTGTGCATGCCCGACTGCTGCGCCAACCGCCGCGGCGAGAAGCCGACGGTGGCCGGCATGGATTCGACCGTGGGGGTGCCGCAGCCATGACCGTTAAAGTCCGCATCGGCACCCGCGGCAGCGCCCTGGCGGTCACCCAGACCACCACCGTGGCCGAGGCGCTGGCCGCCGGCGGGGCCCTGGAGTATGAACTGGTCCGGATCAAGACCGAGGGCGACGTGCTGCGGGGGCCGCTGGCCCAGA
>NZ_JBNHGL010000306.1:0-2926 GCF_059091245.1 Arthrobacter sp. Y3225116 | reverse complement strand
CGGGGCAGCCGGGGCGCTGGGAGCGGGCTTCGCTCCCGGCTTGGGCGCTGCTGCCTTGGGGGCTGTCTTGGGGGCCGCCTGCTCGCCCTTCGGGGCGGCGGCGGGGAACGCGTCGCGAAGCTTCTTCACGACGGGTGCCTCAATGGTCGATGACGCTGAGCGGACGAACTCGCCCAGCTCCTGCAGTTTGGATACTGCATCTTTCGAGGTAATACCGAGCTCTTTGGCGAGCTCGTGTACGCGGACCTTGGCCACATTTCTCCTGTCTCGGTCCGCACGAGGCAGGTCTGCCGGGCACGAACCGTCTAATTCTTGCTGCGGCTTTCAGCAGAATGGGCTGAAAGGCCGCGGGCGGAGCACAATGAAGTACTCATCACTTGGCACTCATCGGGTTTCCATCAGTTTTCTGACCCGCTTTCAGGTTGGACGGTTGGGGTGACGGGGCCGGCCGCGGTGGCCGCCTCGTCGTCAGCACGGAACTGGTCTGCAACAGTGCTGCTGTCAACAGTGGCCCGGAAGGCCCTGCCGAAGGCATGCCGTTTCAAAGCCAGCTCCATGCAATCCGGTCCGCGGTGCATCCAGGCACCGCGTCCAGGCCTGCGGCGGGCCGGATCGACGACGACGGTGGGAACACCGTCGACTTCTTCGACTGCCAGCCGCAGCAGAACGGCCTGGTCTTCCCGGCGCCGGCAGCCTATGCAGGTCCGCTGGGGCGGCGTGGCCGCCTGGGCGTGCGCCTGCAAGGGCTTTTGACTGTCGGGAAACCCGGCCATGGATATTCTACCGCTTCCAGTGCCCGGCCAACGAACCGGGCGTGTTGCAGGCCCGAAACCGGGCATGGTTTTTGCTTCTTCAGCGCTATTGGGCCATGGCTGCGTCGGACACGATGTCGATCCGCCAACCCGTCAGTTTTGCCGCGAGCCGGGCGTTTTGCCCTTCCTTGCCGATCGCCAGCGAAAGCTGGTAATCCGGCACCACGACCCGCGCGGAACGCGTCTCCGGGTCGGTGATGGTCACGGAGCTGACCCGCGACGGCGACAGCGCGCTGGCGATGAACGTCGCCGGATCCTCGCTGAAGTCGACGATGTCGATCTTCTCGTCGTGCAGCTCGGTCATGACGGCCCGCACGCGGGACCCCATCTCGCCGATGCAGGCACCCTTGGCATTGAGTCCGGGCACGTTGGCCTTGACGGCGATCTTCGTCCGGTGGCCGGCCTCCCGCGCCAGGGCAACGATCTCCACACTCTTGTCCGCGATCTCGGGCACTTCCAGTTCGAAGAGCTTGCGCACCAGGCCGGGATGGGAGCGGGACAGGGTGATCGAGGGGCCCTTCATGCCGCGGTGGACGTCCACCACATAGGCGCGCAGGCGCGTGCCGTGCACGTAGCTCTCCCCCGGGACCTGTTCGGGCGGCGGCAGCAACGCCTCCACCGTGCCAAGGTCCACCTGGATCATGTGCGGGTTGTGCCCCTGCTGGATCACACCGGACACCAGCTCCCCCTCCTTGCCGCGGAAGGCGCCCAGGACGTTGTCGTCCTCGGCGTCGCGCAGCCGCTGCAGGATGATCTGGCGTGCCGTGCTGGCCGCGATCCGGCCGAACCCGCTGGGCGTGTCGTCAAACTCGCCGATCACGGTGCCGTCGTCATCCACCTCGGCCGCCCAGATGGTGACGTGGCCGCTCTTGCGGTCCAGCTCCGCCCGGGCCTGGTCGATGGAGCCGGGGGACTTGTGATAGGCCACCAGCAGGGCCTGCTCGATCGTGGGGATCAGCAGGTCCAGCGGAATTTCGCGTTCGCGCTCAAGCAGCCGCAGGGCGCTCATATCGATATCCATCTCAGGCCTCCTCCTCGTTCTCCAGCTCGCCGTCGGCGGCGGCAATCGTGTCGTCGTCTACCGGGGCGAACTCCACTTCGACCTTGCCGGAGCGGATGTTCGTGAAGTCCAGGTGGACCGGTTCGCCGGGACGGGGCTTCATGCCCTTTTTCGGCGCTTCTTCCGGCCGCACGGTCACGCCGGCCTCGCCGACCTCCAGCAGGCGGCCGGCAACGTCGTCGCCGGCGACCAGCTTGACCTTGACCAGCCGGCCCACGTTCCGGCGCCAGTGGCGCAGCTGGGTCAGCGGCCGGCTAAGCCCCGGCGAGGATACCTCCAGGCTGTAAGCCCGGCCGTCGTCGCGCGGATCCTCATCCAGCGTCTTGGAGAGGGCCTGCGACACCTCGGCGATGGCATCGAGCCCCACGCCGCCGGTCTGGTCCTCGGGCAGGTCCACGACGACGTGGATGATGCGCTGTGATCCGGCGTGCCGGATTTCCACATCCTCGAGGAACAGCTGGTGCGCGGCGACGGACGGTTCCAGCAGCTCTTTCAGGCGTGCGGCCTCCGCGGACGTGTCGGTACCGGATGTCCCTCCGGTAGTGGGCACGCCGCTGTGATCGCGCCGCTGGGCCATGCTGCCTCCCTGTTTCGTAAGTCTCGCTTCTAGACTAGCGACTTTACCGTCACTGGTGGCCTCCCCGCCGCCAGTACCCGCCACCGCCGGTGCAGCCGACGCCGAACCCGTGACATCATCTTCAGTTGTGGGATCTACTTCAAGGCGCCGCGGCGGCAAGCAGGCCGCGCCATCCCGGGCGTGGCGCCGGGCGCCGCTGCTGTTGCTCACCGCGGCGATCGTGGTCAGCACCGGCACCGTGGTGGCGAGCATCACCGAGCCCGCCCCGCCCCCGAGCAGCACCGAGCAAGCCCGCCTCGACGCCCTGGCCGGGCTGGAGGGCCTGGCCTCGGCCTTCGAGGAACACGACGACGACGGCGCCTCCCCCACCGCCGACCTGCTCCGGACGCAGGCGGACCTGCTGAGGCTGACCACGTCCTGGCCGTCCGGGTCCCCTGCCGCACCAGACACCGCGGCCCCGTCTTCCCCCGCCGGCTC
>NZ_JBNHGL010000305.1:0-2935 GCF_059091245.1 Arthrobacter sp. Y3225116 | reverse complement strand
GGTGTTCAGAGGTGTGCTATTCCGTTCTAGCTTTCCGGGGGGGCGCGTCGCCGGTCGCCGCGCCCCCGGGGCTCGTTGACAGCCGTGGCATACTGAGGGCGTGAGCCGCCTCACAATGCCGTGCGGCGGCTCGAAAACTGCATACACACCCATCACGACGGATCGTCGGGCACGTACCTGCCCGTGAAGGGAAAACGACCATGGCAACGGTAACGTTCGACAATGCCACGCGCTTATATCCGGGCACCGAAAAGCCCGCGGTGGACAGCCTCAAGCTGGAGATCGCCGACGGCGAGTTCCTGGTCCTCGTCGGCCCCTCGGGCTGCGGCAAGTCCACCTCGCTGCGGATGCTGGCCGGCCTGGAAGACGTGAACTCGGGACGGATCCTGATCGGCGACCGCGACGTCACCGACATACCGCCCAAAGACCGTGACATCGCCATGGTGTTCCAGAACTACGCGCTGTACCCGCACATGTCCGTTGCGGACAACATGGGTTTCGCCCTGAAGATCGCCGGCGTGTCCAAGGAAGAACGCGTCGAGCGGGTCCGCGAGGCGGCCAAGCTGCTGGACCTGGAGGAGTACCTGGACCGCAAGCCCAAGGCGCTCTCCGGCGGCCAGCGCCAGCGCGTGGCGATGGGCCGGGCGATCGTGCGGAACCCGCAGGTTTTCCTGATGGATGAGCCGCTGTCCAACCTGGACGCCAAGCTGCGCGTGCAGACCCGCACGCAGATCGCCTCCCTGACCCGCCGGCTGGGCGTGACCACCGTCTATGTCACCCACGACCAGGTGGAAGCCATGACCATGGGCGACCGCGTGGCGGTGCTCAAGGACGGCATCCTGCAGCAGGTGGACACCCCGCGCGCCCTCTACGACCGGCCGGCCAACGTCTTCGTGGCCGGTTTCATCGGCTCGCCGGCCATGAACCTGCTGGAACTGCCGGTGACCGACGGCGGTGTCCAGTTCGGCGGCCTGACGTACCCGGTGCCGCGCAACCTGCTGGAGGCCGCGCACGGAAACACCGTCACGCTGGGGGTCCGGCCGGAGGACCTGGAGCGCGCCGAGGACGGCCAGGGGCTCGCGGTGTTCGTGGACGTCGTCGAGGAACTGGGCGCCGACGCGTACGTCTACGGGCACACCGAGCTGGACGGCAAGCGCTACGACATCACCGGCCGCGTCGACGGGCGCACCCCGCCGCCGGCCGGCAGCACCACGTATGTGCGGCCCAAGGAGGGCCACGTGCACCTGTTCGACACCGAGAACGGGCTGCGGTTGGGCGAGCATGCCCCCGGCACGCCGCCCGCCTCGGTGGAGGACCTCAATACTCCGATCGAAGCCGGCAAGACCGCCGACTAGGCCCCGCGCCTAGGATGTAGTCATCATGGCTGACCAACATCCCGGCACCGGCGGTCCCGTCCCAGGGGCCGCCGACGCGGCCCTGTCCGGCGGGGCCGCGTCGATAGCGTCGCTGAGCATCACCGCGGCGACCGCCGACGAGCGGCTGCTGGACCTGCCCTGGCATCTAGCGCTCGAAGACTGGCCGCCGGAAAACCTGGCCGCGCTGCCCCGCGGGCTGTCCCGGCACGTGGTCAGGTTCGCCCCGCTGGGCGCGGGCGTCGTGGCGATCAAGGAGACCGGCGAAGAAGCTGCCCGGCACGAATACCAGATGCTGCGCAAGCTGCAGCGGCTGGCTATCCCCTGCGTGGAACCGGTGGCCGTCATCACCGGGCGGCTGCGCACCGACGGCACTCCCCTGCAACCGGTGCTGGTCACCCGGCATCTTCGTTTCTCGCTGCCGTACCGCGCCTTGTTTTCCCAGACGCTGCGGCGGGAGACCCTGACCCGCCTGATCGACGCGCAGGCACTGCTGCTGGTGCGCCTGCACCTGGTGGGGTTTTTCTGGGGCGATGTCTCGCTGTCCAACACGCTCTTCCGCCGCGATGCCGGAGCGTTCGCGGCCTACCTGGTGGACGCCGAAACCGGTGAGCTGCAGCAGCGGCTCTCGGACGGCCAGCGCGAGCACGACCTCGAGATCGCGCGGGTGAACATCGCCGGCGAGATGATGGACCTCATCGAGGGCGGCCTGCTCGAGGAAAGAGTGGATCCGGTGGCCACCAGCGAGCGGATCATGGACAGCTACCGCAAGCTGTGGGTGGAACTGACGGCGGAGGAGTCGTTCGACCTGGGTGAGCGGTGGCGGGTCAACGCCCGCATCCGCCGCCTGAACGATTTGGGGTTCGACGTGGAGGAGTTCTCCATCAACACCACCGCCGACGGGGCCACCATCCAGCTCCAGCCCAAGGTGGTGGACGCCGGGCACCACCAGCGCCGGCTGCTGCGGCTCACGGGCCTCGATGTGCAGGCGAACCAGGCACGCCGGCTGCTCAATGACCTGGATGCCTACCGGGCTGACAACCAGCCGGAGCAGAGCGAGGAGATCAGCGCGCATAGCTGGGTCCGTCAGGTCTTCGAACCGATTGTCCGGGCCATCCCGCGCGAGCTGGCGGGCAAGCTGGAACCGGCCGAAGTGGTCCATCAGGTGCTCGAGCACCGCTGGTATATCTCCGAAGCGCAGGACCGCAACGTGCCGCTGGCGGAGGCCGTGCAGTCCTACGTCGATACCGTGCTGCGCCACCGCCGCGACGAGGCCGCCATCATGCTCGATCCGGATGCGCGGACCGCCGCCGCCCTGGACGCGGCCGCGGCGGACGAAGGCTGACTGCGCTCAGGCAGGTCCGGCTTGCCGCCCTTCGGTCGTGCTGAGGATCGCCACGAGGAAGTCCGACGACGGGGTGAACGGGCGCAAATCCCAGGTGGCCAACCGCAGGTCGGGGGTCAGGCCCGCCGCCGCGGCGTCGGAGAAGAACTCGTCGAAGTCGTAGCCGCGGCCGGCGCCGAATCCTGCCACGAGCCGGCCGGCGGGAGCCAGGTGGCCG
>NZ_JBNHGL010000304.1:0-2937 GCF_059091245.1 Arthrobacter sp. Y3225116 | reverse complement strand
GCCGCTGGCGGTGCTGCTGCGGGTGCTGTCCGAACGGGACGGGCGGCGCACGGCCCGCGCCATGGCCCGGCACGTGCCGGACGGCATCAGCGAAGTGTTGGATCAGGAATACCTCAGCAACCACGGGCATACACGCCTGGACGTGTTCTTCCCGGACAAGACGGCCGAGGATTCGCTGCGCCTTCCGACAATTGTCTGGATCCACGGCGGGGCCTGGATCTCCGGCACCAAGAACGACGTCGCCAATTACCTTCGGATCATCGCCTCCTACGGCTTCACCGCCGTGGGCGTGGACTATTCGCTGGCCCACGTGCGCCGCTACCCGGCGCCGGTGCGCCAGACGGCCGCCGCGCTGCGCTACCTGGAACACAATGCCGACCGGCTGCACATCGATACCGAGCGGATCGTGCTGGCCGGGGACTCGGCGGGCGCGCAAATTGCTGCGCAACTGGCGCTGGTCATCGCCGACCCAGACTATGCCAAAAGGCTGGGCATCGCCTCGCCCATGAAGCCGGAACGGCTGCGCGCGGTGCTGCTGCACTGCGGGGCGTACGACCTCTCGCTCGCCGGGGCGGACCAGGCCGGGAACCAGAACTACCTGCGCACGGTGCTGTGGTCCTACACCGGGGCCAAGGACTATCTGGAGCGTCCGTACGTCGCGCTGGCCTCCGTGGCCCGGCATGTGGGCGCCGACTACCCGCCGGCTTTCGTTTCCGCGGGCAACACCGACCCGTTGCTGCCGCACTCGCTCGGGCTGGTCGAAGCGCTGCGGATCAAGGGCGCGGCCGTGGAGGAGTTCTTCCCCCAAACCGAGGCCGGCCTGGGGCACCAGTTCCAGTTCAACCTGGAGTTGGAAGCGGCGTGGCAGGTGCTGGAGCGCAGCGTGGCGTTCCTCCGCCGCCACACCGGTTGACGCTGGCGGAGTTGAACCGGCGCCCCGCAGCGGGGAGGGTTCTTCGGCGTCCGCATCACCCGGGGCCGACGCCGGTGCCTGCCCGGGCGCCGCCGTCGTACGCTGGAAACCTGCCCAGTGAAGGGGGAACTGTCAATGGACGACGCCGGATCGCGCCTCATTTTCGGCTGCATGGGGCTGGGCGGTGGCTGGGGGAGCGGGCCGCTGGAAGCGGCCGACGTGGCGGCCGCGCACGCGGCCGTGGCGGCGGCGCTGGAGGCCGGGATCACGACGTTCGACCACGCCGACATCTACGCCCACGGCAAGGCCGAGGCGGCGTTCGGGCGGGTGCTGGCGGAAAGTCCCGAGCTGCGCGACTCGATCCGGCTGCAGGGCAAATGCGGCATCCGGCTGCCGGTCCCCGGCCTGGTCGGGCACTACGACTCCTCGCGGGAAGCCATCCTGGCCCGCACCGACGAGAGCCTGCGCCGGCTGCACACCGATCACCTGGATACGCTGCTGATCCACCGGCCGGATCCGCTGGCGCCGGCCGAAGAGATCGCCGCGGCCTTCAATGAGCTTCGAATGGCGGGGAAGGTCCGCCGCCTTGGTGTCTCGAACATGTCCGGCGAACAGATGCGCTGGCTGCAGGCGGCGCTGGATGAACCGCTGGCGGTGAACCAGCTGGAGATGAGCCTGTACCGACGCGACTGGCTGGAGTCGGGGGTGCTGGTGAACCACCCGGAGGGAACGGGGATCAGCTTCCCGCACGGCACCCTGGAATACTGCGCCGCCCACGGGGTGGAGCTGCAGGCCTGGGGCGCGCTGGCACAGGGCCGGTACAGCGGGCGTGCGGCAGCGGAGGCCGCGACACCGGATGCTTCCGCGCCCGGGGATGCCACACCCCCGGCCGACCATGCAACGGCAGCCCTGGTCACGGAACTTGCCCGGGACAAGGGCTGCCCGCCCGAAGCCGTGGTGCTGGGCTGGCTGCTGCGGCATCCGGTAGGCATCCGGCCGGTCGTCGGCACCAGCAGCCCGGACCGGATCCGGGCCTGTGCCGAGGCGGAGGCGGTTGGAGCAGCGATGACCCGCGAGGAGTGGTACTCCCTGTGGGTGGCGGCCCGAGGCAGGCCGCTGCCGTAGCTGCCAGCGGCCCGCCCAGCTGGCTGCGGGCTGGGCCGGGACCAAGCGTCCTAGACGAAGGCCGGCTGTTCCAACCGGCGGAATGAGGAATCGTGGAAGACGAGCGGCTCGTGCGTGCCGTCGTGCGTGGACAGGCCGTGCACCTGCAGCAGCACGACGTGGTGGTCCCCGGCCGGGACTTCCTGGTGCACCGAGCAGTCCAGCCAGAGCGCCGCGTCGTTGAGGAAAAGCGCGCCGTCGTCCGTGCCGTGCAGGCTCAGGCCGGCAAAGCGGTCCCCGTTCTTGGACGCGATCTGGCGGCAGACGCCGTCGTGCCCGGTGCCGAGCACCGAGACGCCGATCCGGTCGGCCCGGCGGACCAGCGGCCAGGTCCGTGACGTGTTTTGCACGGCGAACATCACCAGCGGCGGCTCGAGGGAGACCCCCACGGTGAACGAGGAGGCGACGATGCCCTGCGGCTCGCCGTCGATGGTCGCGCACAGCGCCGCGATGCCCGAGGGGAAGCGGCCGAAGGCGGAGCGCAACGTGTTGGGGGTCAGGTCATGGTGTAGCGACATGGCGTCCTTGGGGCTTGGGCGCATCCGCTGCGGCCGAGCTGCTGCGGGTGGATACGCGTACTTGCCTGCCGACATGCCCGGCGGGCCGAATCATCACCTGGAGCACCCCGCTACGGTAGAGGGTTGCCGGCCAACCAGCCAGGGCTGTGAAGTTGGCGCTCTTGATTCGTCTCCACGCTAAGAGCGGGGAAGGGCCTGGGTCAAACGCCGGTAACAGTTCGTCAAATGCAGCGTTTTACCCGCGGCAGCCGCGCGACGTCGAGCGCCGGTTCGTAACGTCTGGGAGGCACGGCTACTTCGCCGCCGTCTCGGGCTGCAGTTCCGCCGGCAGCTCGGGGAACG
>NZ_JBNHGL010000303.1:0-2946 GCF_059091245.1 Arthrobacter sp. Y3225116 | reverse complement strand
CGCACAGCGCCCGGCCGGCCAACCCGCCCGTCCGGGACTCGTGCGCCCGGCTCCGAAGGCCAAGGTCCGCCGCGCCCGCCTGCTGGTCAGCAAGGTCGACCCGTGGTCGGTGCTGAAGATGGCCTTCCTGCTCTCCGTTGCCCTCGGCATCGTCACCGTGGTGGCCTCCATCGTCCTCTGGACGACGCTGGACATCACGGGCATCTTTGACCGGGTCAACGGGCTGCTGACGGAAGTCGCGGGCACCGAGGGCGGCGGATTCGACCTGCGGTCCTATGCCTCGCTGGGGCAGGTGGCGTCCTTCGCCACCATCATCGCCGTCGTGAACGTGGTCTTGCTGACCGCGCTGGCCATGCTGTCCGCGGTGCTTTACAACATCTCGGCGACGCTGGTCGGCGGCATCGGGGTCACGCTGACGGACGACTGAGCGGATTTGAAGTTCCGGCCCGGCGTACTGTAAAGTCGTATCTCGGCCCGCAAGGGCAGGGGGCGTATAGCTCAGGCGGTTAGAGCGCTTCGCTGATAACGAAGAGGTCCCAGGTTCAAGTCCTGGTACGCCCACGGATGACTGATCCCACCGATGTCGGGAGGACACCGTGAAGAAGTTGCTGCTGATGGCAGCCGCGGCCGCGGGTGTCTTCGTGTACAAGAAGTGGCAGGAATCCGAAGCGGAGAAATCCGCTTGGAGCCGCGCGACCGACAAGGTCGAGTGACTCTGGCATCATCCGGTCCCACGGACCGGACCCTCCGGGGGCATGGCGCAATTGGTAGCGCACCTGCTTTGCAAGCAGGGGGTTAGGGGTTCGAGTCCCCTTGCCTCCACCGGAAATGCGAGGCCCCGATCTACGGATCGGGGCCTCGCTGCGTTCGCGCCCCCACTGCTGCTCCCCCGCTGCGTTACCTCGCCCCCGCTGCGTCCGGTCCCCCGCTGCGTCCGCGGCGGGATGGGGGTTGGCCGGGTTCACCCCTAGGCTGAAGGTGTGATCATCTTCCTGGCCACGCTGGCCGTGCTCGGCATCTCCGCGTCCGGGCCCATCATGGCTGCCACTGCCGCCCCCGCCCTGGCCATCGCGTTCTGGCGGAACATCATCGGCGCCGTCGTGATGGGGGTACCCTCGGCGATCGGCCGGCGCCAGGAGTTCCGGAAGCTGACGACGTCGGACATCGGCTTCAGCGCGGTGGCGGCCGTCGCGCTGGCGCTCCACTTCGCCTGTTTCATCACCGCGTTGCAGCTGACCTCGGTGGCGGCGGCGACTGCTTTGGTCTGCCTGCAGTCGGCGTGGATCGTCCTGTTCAACCGGCTGCGCGGCATTAAGGCGTCCCGGCTGATCCTGTGCGGTGTTGGGCTCGCGTTCGCCGGCGTACTGGTGATCTCCGGGTTCGATATGCGGCTCTCCAGCGAGGCGCTGCTGGGCGACCTGCTTGGCCTGGTCGGCGGGGCCATGGCCGGGGTGTACACGATGGCCGGCGGCCGGGTGCGGCGCCGGCTGTCGACCGGGCCGTACACCACCATCTGTTACGGCTTGTGCGCACTCATCCTGCTGGCTATGGCGCTGGCTTTCGGACAGCCGCTCACAGGGTTCCCGCCACAGGCCTGGGCCGGAATCCTGGCCGTGACCGTGGTGGCCCAGTTGCTGGGTCACTCGGTGCTGAACCATCTGCTGGCTGTCTTGAGTCCGCTGGTGGTTTCAATGATCATCCTGCTGGAAATCCCCGGAGCCGCTGCCCTGGCGGCCGTGTTCCTCGGCGAGACCCTTCCGTGGGGCACCTATGCGGGGCTGGCACTGATCCTGGCGGGCCTGGCCGCCGTCGTGCTCTCCCAGAACAGGTCCAAGGTGCAGGCACGGAACCCGGTGCCGGAAGCCAGCGGACCCGGGACGGACTAGCGGCTACAGCCCGCCGCGCGTCACGCGGACCTGCGTGCGGGCCTGGTGAACCCGGCGCAGCAGCTTCGCGGGGTAGTAGACGCTCATGAAAATCAGCATCGGCACCCGCGCCATGCGGCGGTCGATCTTGTGCACGTTGTACGTCCGGTCGAAGCGCGTGACGTAATACCGGTAGTCCTTGGGCGAATCCTCCAGCCGCCGGGCCGACATTCCACTGATCATTTCCGGCACGTACTGGATCCTGAGCGCGTGGTCGGCCAGATGCACGGAGATATCGATGTCCTCGTGCATCTCGTCCGCCTCATCACGGCAGACCTCGTTGCGGATAATCTCCCAGGCGCCGCGGCGGATGGCCATGTTGGATCCGAAGAGGAAGTGGTATTGCTTCTTGGCCAGTTTCAGGACGAAGCGGCGCAGGCGGTCGTCGGCCTGGAGGCCGAAGCGCCGCAGCGGCATGTCGTAGTACAGCACCGGGCCGGTGCAGGCCATCACTTCCGGGTCGGCGAAAGCCGCTTGCACGCGCTCAACCCAGTCGGGCTCCAGGACGGAATCAGCGTCGATCCTGCCCAGGACTTCTCCGGTGGCATGGTCCAGACCGAAGTTGCGCGTGGGGATCAGGCCTTGCTCCGCATCCTGCTCGAGCAGGATCAGGGGAACATCGGGGTATTCGTCCTGCATCGCGCGGACCAGGTCCGCTGTCCCGTCGGTCGATTTGTTGTCCACGACGATGATTTCCCACGGAGCCACGGACTGGCACACCGCGGCGAAAATGCATTGGCGGATGACCGACTCTTCATTGAAGGCCGGGATGACGATCGACACGCTGGGCGCAGCACTTCTCACGGCATGAAATCTATCAGCAGGTTTGCCGGGAGTCCGGGATGCCGGTCGTGAAGGGGTAGGACGGGAGAGCAAAATGGGAGCCCCCCATCGGGGAGCTCCCATTACCGCGTGTGCTGAAGGAAAACTACTTCTTGGTGTCCTTCTCGGCGGCAGCGTCGGCTGCTTCGGCGGCCTTCTGGCCGGCCGCCCGCGCGGAGCGGGTGGGGCCGCTGCCGGT
>NZ_JBNHGL010000302.1:0-2952 GCF_059091245.1 Arthrobacter sp. Y3225116 | reverse complement strand
GGGGGGCGGTCAGGGGGGCCGGCTGTGCGAGCGTGGGGGCGTCGATCGCCGGGTAGCCACCGGGCGTCGCGGCGGTCAGCGTCGCGACGCCGGCCGCCATGGCGATCGGGTTGCCGGAGAGCGTGCCGGCCTGGTAGACGGGACCGGACGGCGCCAGGTAATCCATCACGTCGGCCCGGCCGCCCAGGGCCGCCACCGGCATGCCGCCGCCGATGACCTTGCCGAAGGTCAACAGGTCGGGCACGAACGGATCGGCTGCCCCGTCGGCTCCCCCGGTCAGGCCCCAGTAGCCGGCGTAGCCGGTGCGGAAGCCGGTCAGCACCTCGTCCAGGATGAGCAGCGCTCCGTGCTCCCGGGTGATGCGGGACAGGGCCGCGTTGAAGCCGTCGGCGGGGGTGACCACGCCCATGTTCGCGGGGGCCGCTTCGGTGATGACGGCGGCGATCTGGCTGCCGCGGGCGGCGAACACTTCCTCGACGGCGGCGATGTCGTTGTACGGCAGCACCAGGGTCTCCGCGGCTGTCGCCTCGGTGACGCCCGCCGAACCCGGCAGCGCCAGGGTGGCCACGCCCGAGCCCGCGGCGGCCAGCAGCCCGTCCAGGTGCCCGTGATAGCAGCCGGCGAACTTCACGACCAGGTTGCGGCCGGTGTAGCCGCGGGCCAGGCGCACGGCGGTCATCGTCGCCTCGGTGCCGGTGGAGACCATGCGCAGGCGCTCGACGGCGGAGACCCGGCCGACGACCAGGGCCGCCAGTTCCGATTCGGCGGGCGTGGAGGCGCCGAAGGACAGGCCCCGGTCCACGGCCGTGTGCACGGCCTCGAGGACGGCCGGATGGGCGTGGCCCAGCAGGGCCGGGCCCCAGGAACACACGAGGTCTACGTACTCGCGCCCGTCGGCGTCGGTGAGGTAGGCACCCTTGGCGCCGACCATCATGCGGGGCGTCCCGCCGACGGAGCCGAAGGCCCGGACCGGTGAATTCACCCCGCCGGGCATCAGCTGGCGGGCGCGTTCGAAGAGTTCCTCGGAGCGGATGGCTTCAATCATGGTCTTGGGTCCTTTCGGGACAGCGGAATCCGCTGCGGACAGGGTGGTGGGGCGCGGCAACCGGCGGCCGGCGGCGAACGGTTACTTCAGCCAGCGGGCGATTTCCGGGGCCCAGTAGGTCAGCACCATGTCGGCGCCGGCGCGGCGGATGCCCAGGACAGATTCCAGGATGGCCGCCTTCCGGTCGATCCAGCCATTGGCGGCGGCTGCCTCGATCATCGCGTACTCGCCGGAGATCTGGTACGCGGCCACCGGCACCGGAGACATCTCCGCCACGTCGGAGAGGATGTCCAGGTAGCTCATCGCGGGTTTGACCATGACCATGTCCGCGCCTTCGGCCAGGTCCAGTTCCACTTCCCGGATGGCTTCGCGCCGGTTGGCGGCGTCCATCTGGTAGGTCCGCCGGTCCCCGGTCAGCTGTGAGTCGACTGCCTCGCGGAACGGCCCGTAGAAGGCCGAGGCATACTTTGCGGCGTACGCCAGGATGGAGACGTCCTGGTGGCCGGCCTCGTCGAGTGCCTGCCGGATCACCGCGACCTGCCCGTCCATCATGCCGGAGGGACCGAGCACGTCCGCGCCGGCCGCCGCCTGGGCGACGGCCATTTCCGCGTAGATCGACAGCGTGGCGTCGTTGTCGACGGTGCCGTCGGGGGCCAGCACGCCGCAGTGGCCGTGGTCGGTGAATTCGTCCAGGCAGACGTCGCCCATCACCACCAGGTCGTTCCCGACCTCCGCTTTCACGTCGGCGATGGCGCGGTTCAGCACGCCGTCGGGATCCACCCCGGCGCTGCCCGTGGCGTCGCGCACCAGGGGAACGCCGAAGAGCATGATGCCGCCGAGGCCCAGCTCCACGGCCTCGGCGGCCGCGCGCTTGAGCGTATCGGTGGTGTGCTGGACCACGCCCGGCATGGACTGCAGCGGCACCGGTTCGCTGAGGCCTTCGCGGATGAAGGCGGGCAGGATCAGCTGGTTCGGGTGGGTCCGGACCTCCGCCGTCATCCGGCGGATCGCCTCGGTGGCCCGCAGCCGGCGGGGCCGGTGGGAGGGGAAGCTCATGGCGTACCTTCTGGTTCGGTGGGATGGTTTTCAAGCGACCGCGCCAGGGCGTCGGCGATGCCGGGCGGCGTCGGTTCGGCAGCCGTGGCGGCGATCTCCAAGCCCAGTTCGGCGGCCTGCCGCGCGGAACTGGTGCCGATCGCGATCAGCCGCAGTCCGGCCGGCCACGGGTCAAGGAGCCCCGCCAGCCGCCTGGTGACGCTGGGCGAGGTCAGGACGACGGCGTCGATGGCGCCGTTGCCGGCGCGGCTGCGGAAATCCGCGGCCGTGATGAGTTCCAGGTCGTCGGCGGGCTCGCGGGCGGCGATCTCCAATTCCGCGGTCAGGCGGAGCTCGGGACGGGCGGGGTAGTCCACCGTGCGGTAGGCGGTCACGGGCAGCACCTGCCAGCCCTTCGCCATCAGGCCTTCGAACACCGTGGGCGCGGCGATGTCGGCCTGCGGCAGCAGGACCAGCATCCGCTCCGCCGGGCCGCCGGCGGTTTCCGGCGGCAGCGGGCAGGCATCCACCAGGCCGACGGCGTCCATGCTGCCGGGCGGCACCAGGTCGACGGTGAGGCCCTCGGCCTCCAGCGCCCTGGCGCTGGGGCTTCCGACGGCCGCAATCTTCGTGTCCCCTGCCAGCGCCGCGAGGCTGGTGCCACGCTCCAGTGCGCACGCCTTCAGCGCCCGCACCGTCGTGATGCTGGTGATGACCAGCCAGACGGCCTTGTTCTGCGCCAGCAGGGTCAGTGCCTGGTCCAGTTCGTCCGGCGTGTCCGTCCGCCTGGATCGCGTCCCGCTGGATGCTGGAGGTGGAGAAGGTCCGCGACGTCAAGGTCGACTGGCACGTGATGAGCCTGGCCGTGCTCA
>NZ_JBNHGL010000301.1:0-2994 GCF_059091245.1 Arthrobacter sp. Y3225116 | reverse complement strand
GAGGGGACGCCGGCCTCGGCCAGCCGCGCGGCGGCGGCGGACAGGGCGTCGGCCAGGTTTGTGGCGGGCACTGCTGGCTAGTTTTCCTCGCCCAGGGCGGCCAACCGGTGTTCCTCGTCCGCCTGGATGGCGGACTGGATCACCGGTTCCAGTTCACCGTTCATCACCGCGTCCAGGTTGTAGGCCTTGTAGCCGGTGCGGTGGTCGGCAATCCGGTTCTCCGGGAAGTTGTAGGTGCGGATGCGCTCGGACCGGTCCATGGTGCGGATCTGCGACTTGCGCGTCTCGGAGTTCGCGGCGTCGATCTGCTCCTGCTGGTGGGCCAGCAGCCGCGCCCGGAGCACGCGCATGCCGGCCTCGCGGTTCTGCAGCTGGGACTTCTCGTTCTGCATCGCGACCACGATGCCGGTGGGCAGGTGGGTGATGCGCACCGCCGAGTCGGTAGTGTTCACGGACTGGCCGCCCGGACCCGAGGAACGGTAAACATCGATCTTCAGGTCGTTCTGATGGATATCCACTTCTTCCGGCTCGTCCACTTCCGGAAGCACCAGGACGCCCGCGGCGGAGGTGTGGATGCGGCCCTGCGATTCGGTCACCGGAACGCGTTGGACGCGGTGCACGCCGCCCTCGAACTTGAGCCTGGCCCAGACGCCTTCGGACGGGTCGTTGGAGTTGCCCTTGATGGCCATCTGGACGTCCTTGTAACCGCCCAGGTCGGACTCGGTCGCGGAAATGATCTCGGTTTTCCAGCCGCGGGATTCGGCGTAGCGCATGTACATCCGGAGCAGGTCGCCGGCGAACAGTGCCGCCTCGTCGCCGCCTTCGCCGCCCTTGACCTCGATGATCACGTTGCGCGCGTCGTCCGGATCGCGCGGTATCAGCAGGCGGCGGAGCCGTTCCTGGGCGATTTCGAGTTCGGCTTCGAGCCCGGGCACCTCGGCCGCCAGCTCGGGATCCTCGTCGGCGAGCTCGCGTGCCGCTTCGAGGTCGTCCGCCAGGTGGGACCAGCGCTTGTGCGCCTCGACGATGCCGTTCAGCTCCGCCGACCGCCGGCCCAGCTTCCGGGCGCGCGCCTGGTCGGAATAGACGGCAGGGTCGCTCAATTCCTTCTGGAGCTCGGCGTGCTCGTCAAGAAGCCCCTGAACGGACTCAAACATCTTCAAACCTCTTTCGACTCACAACAAGTCTAAATAGCAACGACATGGACTGCAGGTAAAGGTGACTTAACAGCAACAGCCGCTGAGTTTTTTGCCGGCCAGGGAGTGGCATCGGGCCTACCGGAGCCGGGCGGCTCAGGATCGCAGATCCTGGGCCACCCGGCGTAGGGGCGGGGCCGGCAAAAAATCAGCGGCTGTAAAGCAGCTACTTGTCGTTTTCGGCCTTCGAGCCGAGCGTCGTCTTCTGGACCTGCATCAGGAACTCGACGTTGGACTGCGTCTCACGGATCTTGCCGGTGAGCAGTTCCAGCGCCTGCTGGGTGTCCAGCCCGGAGAGGACGCGGCGCAGGCGCCACATGATCTTGACCTCTTCGGGCGAGAGCAGGTTTTCCTCGCGGCGGGTGCCCGAGGCGTTGACGTCGACGGCCGGGAAGATGCGCTTGTCCGCCAGCGAGCGGGACAGGCGCAGTTCCATGTTGCCGGTGCCCTTGAACTCCTCGAAGATGACCTCGTCCATCTTGGACCCGGTCTCCACCAGTGCGGTGGCGAGGATGGTCAGGGAACCGCCGTTTTCGATGTTCCGGGCGGCGCCGAAGAAACGCTTCGGCGGGTACAGCGCCGAGGAGTCCACGCCGCCGGAGAGGATGCGGCCCGAGGCCGGGGCGGCCAGGTTGTAGGCGCGGCCCAGGCGGGTCATCGAGTCCAGCAGGACGACCACGTCCATGCCCATCTCCACCAGTCGCTTGGCGCGCTCGATGGCCAGTTCGGCCACGGTGGTGTGGTCGTCGGCGGGACGGTCGAAGGTCGAGGCGATGACCTCGCCCTTGACCGTGCGCTGCATGTCCGTGACCTCTTCGGGCCGCTCATCGACCAGCACCATCATGAGGTGGACCTCGGGATTGTTGGTGGTGATCGCGTTGGCGATGGACTGCAGGATCAACGTCTTGCCGGCCTTCGGCGGGGAGACGATCAGGCCGCGCTGGCCCTTGCCGATAGGAGCGACCAGGTCGATGACGCGGGGGCCGATCTTCTTCGGCTCGGTCTCCAGGCGCAGCCGCTCGGACGGGTACAGCGGGACCAGCTTGGTGAAGTCCACGCGGTCCTTGTTCTCCTCC
Organism: Arthrobacter sp. Y3225116; assembly: GCF_059091245.1. NCBI lineage: Bacteria > Bacillati > Actinomycetota > Actinomycetes > Micrococcales > Micrococcaceae > Arthrobacter > Arthrobacter sp. Y3225116. The sequence goes on along the minus strand of NZ_JBNHGL010000301.1, from coordinate 722 downwards.
ACCGGCTTGCCGTTGACGGAGGTGAGCTTGACCAGTGCGTTGAACTTCTGCCGGCTGCCCTGGCCGCCGGAATCGCCGTCGCGCGGGGCGCGGATGGCGCCGACGACGGCGTCGCCCTTGCGCAGGTTGTGCTTCTTGACCTGGGCCAGCGAGACGTACACGTCGTTCGGTCCGGGCAGGTAGCCGGAGGTGCGCACGAAGGCGTAGTTCTCCAGCACGTCCAGGATGCCGGCAACGGGCAGCAGCACGTCGTCGTCGGAGATCTCGGTGTCGTCGACTTCGGGACCGCGGTCGCGGCCGCGGCGACGCTCGTTGCGGTCGCGGTAGCGGGTGTTGTTGCTGTCGTTGTCGCGGCGGTTGCGGCGGTTGCGGTTGCGGCCGCGGCCGCCCTCGTCGCCGTCATCCTGGCGGGTATCGCGGGTGTCGCGCTCCCGGGTGTCGCGGGAATCGCGGTTGTCGCGGTTATCCCGGGTGTCGCGGTCGGCGTCGCTGCGATTGCGGTTGCGGCTGCGGCGGTCGGACTGGCCGTCGCCGCGGCCGGACTGCTGCTGGCCGGAGCCGTCCTGGCCGTCCCTCTTCTCGTCCTGCTGAACCTCGGCCGGCTTGCCGTCGGGAGCTTCCTGCGGTGCGTCGGCCTTGGTCTCGGCCGCGTCCTGCTGGCCGGAGTCGGAGCGGCGGTTGCGTCCGCGGCTGCGGCGCTCCTGGCGTCCCTCGCCCTCGGC
>NZ_JBNHGL010000300.1:0-3009 GCF_059091245.1 Arthrobacter sp. Y3225116 | reverse complement strand
CACACGGCCATCGCCGCGGATCTGGCGGCCGAGGACAGCACGCCCGAGGTGCTCGCGCTGCAGGAAGCCGCGGCCGCCCGGCGGAGCGTGGACATCGACTACCTCGTGCCGTCGCGGGATGAGATGACGAACCGCCGGATCGACCCGCTCCGGGTCTTCGCCGTGGACGGCCACTGGTACACCGAGGCCTGGTGCCACCGCCAGCAGGCCGTTCGGCAGTTCCGGGTGGACCGCATGCGCTCCCTGGCCGCCACCGCCGAGCACTTTGAGCCGCCGGCCGAACGGAGCAGCGAATTCCCCGACAGCCTGTTCACCCCGCAGGAGACGGATCAGGTGGTGGTGCTGCGGATCTCCGAGCGCCTGGCCGAACTGGCCGACCAATACAACGCCCGGCGCCGCGCGGTCCTGGCGGACGGTTCGCTCGCGGCCGAAATCCGGCTCTCCAGCACGGCGGTGCTGCCCGGCCTGGCGGCACGCCACGGCGGCGAAGTTGCCGTGCTGGAACCGGCGGAGGCGGCGGGCCAGACCCGGGAATGGCTGCGGCAGGCGCTGGAGGCCTACCGCGAGGCCCCGGCTTCGGCCGGAAGCTAGAGTGGACAGCATGCCCCTTTGGTTCTGGATCCTGCTCTGGGTTGCCCTCTGCGCGCTGGCCCTGGTGTTCATCGCCCTGCTCGGCTGGCGGATTTTCCGCCAGTTCGTGCGAACTTTGCGTGAATTCGAGGCGGCGGCCGACCGGCTGGCCGGCGGACTCCCAACGGACCAGCAGCCCGCCGACCCGCACCGCCCCCGGCTGGCACTCTTCGCCGACTCCGCGGTACTCAAGGAGGAATACGTCCAGGGCAAGGAGCGGCGGCGCGAGGAGCGGAGGCGGCGCCGGTTCGCCCGGCGTACGGCCCGCGGGCAGCGGCAGTCCCTGCGCGACCTGCGGCTGTCCTGACCCGCCGATGGCATAGGATGGACTAGACGAAAGGAACCACGCATGGGACGACTCTTCGATAACCCCTGGACCATCATTATTCTGGTCATCATTGTGCTGCTGCTCTTCGGCGCACCGAAGCTGCCGGGCCTTGCCCGCAGCCTGGGCCAGTCCATGCGGATCTTCAAGTCCGAGGTGAAGCAGATGAAGGACGACGACGCGTCCGCCGCCGACCCGGACTCGGAACCCGTCGAGGGCCGCGTGGTCAACCCGCCGCGGAACAACACTGACAACCGCGGACAGCAGCCGAATGCGAACGGCGGATCCCCATCGCCGCACCAGCAGTAAGGGCCGTGGCCGGTAAGAAAGGCCGGAAGGCCAACCCTGAGGGGCGGATGCCGCTCAAGGCCCATCTGAAAGAACTCCGCAACCGGCTCATCATTTCCGGCATTGCCGTCCTGCTCGGCGCGGTCGCCGGCTGGTTCCTGTACGACCCCGTGATGGTCGCCGTCCAGGCGCCGCTGATGGAAATCTCGGCGGAAGAGGGCCGGCGCGCGGAAATCAACTACGGCAGTGTCGGATCTCCGTTCGACCTGAAAATCCAGGTCTCCATCTTCCTGGGGCTGCTGGTCAGCTCCCCGGTGTGGATCTACCAGGTGTGGGCCTTCATCACGCCCGGCCTGAAGACCAAGGAACGCCGCTACACGCTCGGCTTCATGGTCGCCGCCGTGCCGCTGTTCCTGCTCGGGATCTACTTCGGCTGGATCGTGCTCCCGGAGATCGTCAAGGTCCTGACCATGTTCACGCCGGAAGGCGGCGTGAACCAGATCCTGGCCACCGACTACCTGACGTTCGTGATGCGGATGTTCCTTTCCCTCGGCATCGCGTTCCTGCTCCCCGTGGTGTTGGTGGGGCTGAATTTCGCCGGTCTGCTGTCCGGCCGCCGCGTGATCAAGAGCTGGCGGATCGTGGTGTTCGTGGTCTGCCTGGTGGCGGCGATGGCCGCCCCCGGCCCGGACGCCATGTCCATGTTCCTGCTGGCGGCCCCCTTGCTGGCGTTGTTCTTCGTGGCAACCGGCATCAGCCTGCTCAACGACAAGCGGCGGGACAAGCGGCGCAAGGTCCGCGAAGCGGAAGTCGCCGCCGGCGTCGACCAGGCCACGCCGCTCAATCAGCTGAAGGCCGACGACCCGGAGCAGGACGGAGCCAAATAGGCTGCGGCCGGTCAGGGGTCGGCGGCACCCATCGGGCCGGCGGATTTAAGCGGATAGGCTTTTGCTATGAGTTCCCCCTCCGAACGCTACCTTGCGGCCGCCGAACGGGTGGCCTTCTCGAAGACCCGGCTGTACTCGTTCAGCCAGACGCTCGGATTCGAACTCGACCCGTTCCAGCGCGAGGCGTGCGAGGCCCTGGAGCGCGGCCGCGGCGTCCTGGTCGCGGCTCCCACCGGCGCCGGCAAGACCGTCGTCGGCGAGTTCGCCGTCTACATGGCCCTGCAGCGGGGACTCAAGGCGTTCTATACGACGCCGATCAAGGCCCTGAGCAACCAGAAGTACAACGAGCTCGTGGCCACCTACGGCGCCGAGCGGGTGGGGCTGCTCACCGGGGACACCTCGGTTAATCCGCACGCGGACGTGGTGGTGATGACCACCGAGGTATTGCGGAACATGCTGTACGCCAATTCCGACACCCTGCTGGACCTGGCCTATGTGGTGATGGACGAAGTCCACTACCTGGCCGACCGGTTCCGCGGCGCCGTGTGGGAAGAGGTCATCATCCACCTGCCCGACGACGTGCAGTTGGTCTCACTGTCTGCGACCGTCTCCAACGCGGAGGAATTCGGTGCCTGGCTGGACACCGTCCGCGGCGACACCGACGTGGTGGTGTCCGAGCACCGCCCCGTCCCGCTGTGGCAGCACGTCATGGTCGGCTCGGACTTATTCGATCTTTTCGCCGGCGACGTCGCCTTCGACGAAACCGCGCAGGAAGCCGGCAGCGGCCGCGCCTACGAGGTGAACCCGGAGCTGTTGAAACTGGCGTCGGCCGAGCACCGGCTCAACCGCAGCGCCAACTGGGGCCGTTCCGGCGGCCGG
>NZ_JBNHGL010000299.1:0-3037 GCF_059091245.1 Arthrobacter sp. Y3225116 | reverse complement strand
AGCGGCATGACCTTGTCGCCCGAGGCGCGCAACGCCGCCCGGCGGCCGATGGCGCGCACCACGTCCGGGTCGGAAGGGTCTGCCGGGATGCCGAGCACGCCCGTCTTCGGCAGCCGTTGCGCACCGTCCGGCAGCTGGATCCAGGCGCCGGCCGGGTTCGGCTGGACGATGTCGTTGCCCAGGCCCAGTTCGCCGATCAGGTCCGGGACCACGCTGGAGCGGGTCGCGAACGATTCGGCGCCGGCGTCGAGCATCAGCCCGCCCACCTCGTGCCGGACCACGCAGCCGCCGAACCGGGGACAGCGCTCCAGGACCGTCACCTCGACGCCGGCCAGCGCCAGCTCGCGCGCAGCGACCAGGCCGCCGATCCCACCGCCAACGACGACGGCGGTGCCCGGCCTGGGCTTGCGCCCGCCCTGCCGTTCGGGACGGCGGGCGGGCTGCGGATGCGGGTGCTGCATGGCTACGGGGCCACGGAATGAATCAGCTCGACCACCCGGGTCAGGACCTCCGGGTCCGTCTCCGGCGGCACGCCGTGGCCCAGGTTGACCACGTGGCCCGGGGCGCTGCTGCCGGCGGCCAGCACCTCGCGGACATGGGCCTCCAGCACCTCCCACGGCGCCGACAAGAGCGCCGGATCGATGTTGCCCTGCAGCGGCGTGCGTCCGCCCAGCCGGCGGTTCGCCTCGTCCAGCGGCAGCCGGTAGTCGACGCCGATCACATCGGCCCCGACGTCGCGCATGGCCACGAGCAGTTCGGACGTGCCGGTGCCGAAGTGGACCAGCGGCGTGCCCAGGTGGCGGACGTGGTCCAGCGCCCGCGACGAGGCCGGTGCCACGCGCCGGCGGTAGTCAGCCAGGGACAGCGAACCCGCCCAGGAATCGAACAGCTGCCCGGCACTGGCGCCCGCTTCCAGCTGCGCCCGCAGGAACCTGCCCGAAGCGTCCGCGGCCCAGCCGGCCAAGGCATCCCAGGTCTCGGGGTCGGCATGCATCATGGTGCGCGGCCCCAGGTGGTCGCGGGACGGCCGGCCCTCCACCATGTACGCGGCGAGCGTGAACGGGGCGCCGGCGAAGCCGATCAGCGGCTTGGCGCCGAGCTCGGCCACCGTCAGCCGGACCGCCTCGCGGATGGGCTCCAGCGACTCGTCGGTGAGTTCCGGCAGGGCGGCGACGTCGGCGGCGGTGCGGACGGGGGCGCCCAGGACCGGGCCGACACCGGGGACGATGTCCACGTCGACCCCGGCCAGCTTTAACGGGATAACGATGTCGGAGAAGAAGATGCCGGCATCCACATCGTGGCGGCGCACCGGCTGCAGGGTGATTTCCGCTGCCAGTTCCGGTTTCAGGCAGGCATCCAGCATCGCGATGCCCTGCCGCGCTTCCTTGTATTCGGGCAATGAGCGCCCGGCCTGCCGCATGAACCAGACAGGACGGCGGCCCGGCTTCCCTCCGCGGTAGGCGGTGATCAGGTCCGAGTCGGCGGTACGCCCATCCACCAGGGGATGGGAAGCATTGAGTGTCATGACATAGATTCTCGTCCAGCGGCCATGCTTCTGGCCAACCGCGCGCGTCGCCGAGGAGCGCGGGATGGCGGCGGCCACCGGCCCGAGTGGCCAATATCACCGGCGCCGACGGCGCCCGAAACCAGGTTAACGCCGGGTTAATGGGCCAAGCTTGGAGGAGCCGACGCTGGCTTCCCGCTAAGATAGAGGCGCTGTGGTCTTACTTTCACTTGTTGCAACCCATTCCAAGGTCGATCTGGAAACGGTGGCCCGCCTGAGTGCCGGCACCTCCCGGATCGATACCGACGTGCTCGCAGACGGGTCCCCGGTCACCGGCGCCGTGGTCCTGGCTACCTGCAACCGGGTGGAAGTTTACTGCGAGACCGAGAGCGAGTCCGACCTGGAGGCCGCCCGCGCCGCGCTCATCGAACAGATCAGCCGATGCTCGGGGCTGGACGACGCGCTGGTCGCCCGCTCCTTCGACGTGAACACCGGCGAGGATGTTGCGCGGCACCTGTTCGCGGTCGGGGCCGGCCTGGATTCGGCCGTGGTCGGCGAACGCGAGGTGGCCGGCCAGGTGCGTCGGGCCCTGATCGAGGCGCAGGAAAAGGGCACCGCGAGCGGGGGGCTGGTCCGGCTCTTCCAGACCGCTTCCCGGACGGCCAAGGACGTCGGGACGCAGACGGCCCTCGGCGGCCGCGGGCTTTCGATCGTGTCGGTCGCGCTCGACCTCGCCACGGATCTGGCCGTCGAGAAGGACTGGTCGGGCAAGCAGGTTGTACTCTTCGGCACCGGCGCGTATGCCGGGGCCACCATGGCGCTGCTGCGCGAACGCGGCTGCACGCGGATCAGCGTCTACTCGGCTTCCGGCCGCGCCGCGGCTTTTACCGAAACCCGCGGCGGCGTCCCGTTGACCCACGCGGCGCTGGACGACGCGATGGCTTCCGCCGACGTCGTCATCGGCTGCAGCGGCAGCGACAACCAGGTTAGTGCCGGGCGCGTGGCCGGGGTGCGCGCCGGCGTCGACAAGCCGCTGACGATCATCGACCTCGCGCTGAGCCACGACTTTGATCCCGCCGTGGGGGCGCTCGAGGGCGTGGAGCTGATCACGCTGGAGTCCGTGCGGATGGCCGCGCCCGAGGAACAGGCCGAATCCGTGCAGCAGGCGGCCGAAATCGTTGCCAACGCGGCGCGCAGCTTCGAGGCCAGCCGGCAGGCGCGCAGCGTGGACTCCGCCATCGTGGCGCTTCGCAAGCACACCATGCAGGTACTGGAGAACGAGCTCGAGAAAGTGCGCTCGCAGCACGGCTGCACCGGCCCGGCCCAGGAAGTCGAGTTCGCCATGCGCCGCATGGTCAAGCAGTTGCTGCACCTCCCCACCGTGCGGGCGCGGGAGCTGGCCGCCAACGGCGAGCAGGAGCGTTACATTGCCGCCCTGGAAGCGCTGTACGGCATCACCGTCGAAGAACCCGCCCTGCCGCGGGCCGCGGATGCGGCGTCCTGCCCGGTCGCCGGGCACGGCGAAGAGGCCGC
>NZ_JBNHGL010000298.1:0-3039 GCF_059091245.1 Arthrobacter sp. Y3225116 | reverse complement strand
GTCGGGCCCGGTTGCCGGGCGGAGCACCGCCAAACGGTGCACGGCCCGCAGCCGGCGGGACTGGGTCCAGGCCTCGTGCTTGCGCACCGCCTGGAGGTAGTCGAGGGTCGACCAGTCGTCCAGGGCCGCGGGGTCGGTGCCGGCGAGCAGGCCGGCCAGTTCCGCCGGTCCCAAGTCCTGCCAATCGTCCGCCCACCCCCGCCGCACCGGTAGCGGATTGGCGGCACCATCGTCGGGCGCGGAACCATCCTCGGGCCCGGCACCGTCGTCGGGCGCGGCAGGGGTACCGGAGTGATCCTCCGGCTCCTGCGCCTCGTCGAACGGTTCCGCTGCCATACTTCAACGCTACGCAGCAAGAGCCCCGACTAGAACGAAAGTTCGATGTATGGGGATGGCCGCCGGCCGTCGTGGGCTTGTGTAGGACGAGTCGTAGGGCAGGCTGTACCAGCCGGGCCGTTATGCACCTCGCCATGACATTGGCGGGTGCTACCCGGACCTCGGCCTTCCAATCACCACCGGGCCTCTGAGCAGACCGAGGAAGAACAGCACTGCGCCGAGCACTAGATGGAACCAGTTGTCGCTAACCCCCGCCGGAACCCACGTCTCCGATCCGTATCGGGCGTTGATCAGGCCGTACAGGGCGGCCAACAGGTTGAACAGCCCCAGTGCCATGAACGTGACTTTGGCAGCACCGGCCCGCTTTGCCGAAACCAGGAGCAAGGCCGCGAAAAGCAGCAGCAACACGTTGTGTAAAACCGAGATGGCCAACAGCCCGAAGAGCTGGGCGTCCGGCCCGTTTCCTGTGATACCGAGCTGGTCGTAGTCGGCTGTTATGCCGGGGATGAAGCCAAGGACTGCCAGAACGGCTAGAACGATGGCTGAGATCCGTGCGGCTTTCTGGACTGGTGTGGACTGCATAGGTTCCCTCCCACATGGTGCCTGCCGTGGCGCCCATCCTAGTGGCGCGGCATTATCCCTGCTATGCCGCCCCGTGCAGTCCCTGAGCTGTTTTCCCGGTGCCGAGGGGCGCCGCGGAGGACAGAGGCGAGCGGAGGACAGAGCCGAGCGCCGCCGTCGTTATCAGCAGGACGGACAGAACCCTTCCGGCACCGCCAGGAGATCACGGTGCCGGAAGGGGTTCATCACGGTGAGTTCGAAGTTTCAGATGGCAGCCTCGCCGCGTTCGCCGGTGCGGACGCGGACCGCTTCCTGCACATCCACCAGCCAGACCTTGCCGTCGCCCGCGCGGCCGGTGTTGGCCGTGGCCACGAGGACGTCGACGATGTCGTCGGCCAGGTCGTCCCCCACCAGGACCTCGACGCGGACCTTGGGCAGCAGGTCCACGGTGTATTCGGCGCCGCGGTAAACCTCCGTGTGGCCGCGCTGCCGCCCGTACCCGCTGGCCTCACTCACGGTCAGCCCTTGGACCCCGTAGCTTTCCAAGCTGTTGCGGACTGCCTCCAGCTTTTCAGGCCGGATGATTGCGGTGACCAGTTTCATGCGTTGACCTCTTCCTTGATCGTGCTGCGGGCACTGGGGTCGGTTGCCGGGTGCGGGATGAATGTTCCGCCGGTGCCCAGGCCGCCGAATTCGTAGGCGGATTCGGCGTGCTGGGCGAGGTCCACGCCGGCGACCTCATCCTCTGCGGTCACACGGAAGCCAAGTGTCTTGTGGATCGCCAAGCCGATGATCAGGGTCAGCACGCCGCAGAACACCATGGAGACCACCGCCGCCACGGCCTGCGCCCCCAGCTGGGCGACCCCACCGCCGTAGAAGAGGCCGCCGCCTGCACCCTCGACCGGCAGGGCGATGAAGCCCAAGGCCAGCGTTCCGACCAAGCCGGCCACCAGGTGGACGCCCACCACATCCAGCGAGTCGTCGTAGCCCAGCCTGTACTTCAGCCCCACCGCCAGCGCGGCCAGCACTCCGGCCACCAGGCCCAGGCCCAACGCCCCCACGGGGGAGACGTTGGCGCAGGCCGGTGTGATGGCCACCAGCCCCGCGACCACGCCCGAAGCCGCCCCGAGGGACGTGGGCCGGCCGTCGCGGAGGCGCTCGGTCACCAGCCAGCCCACGATGGCGGCTGCCGGGGCGGCCATCGTGTTGACCCAGATCAGGCCGGCTTCCTCCGCCCTGCCCGCCGCTCCCCCGTTGAATCCGAACCAGCCGAACCACAGCATCGCTGCGCCGATCATCACCAGCGGGATGTTGTGCGGGCGCTGTGCCGGGTCCTTACCGAAGCCTTTGCGCTTGCCCAGAATCAGGGCCAGGATCAGGCCTGCTACGCCGGCATTAATGTGCACCACTGTGCCGCCGGCGAAATCGATCGCCTCTCCGGCCCAGGCGCCGATAACCCCCTCGGCGCCCAGCAATCCGCCGCCCCAGACCATGAAGGCCAGCGGGCAGTAGACCAGCGTGACCCAGACCGGCACGAAGACCGCCCAGGCGCTGAATTTGGCCCGGTCGGCGATGGCGCCGGAGATGAGTGCCACCGTGATGATCGCGAACGTGGCACCGTAGCCAGCGGTGATCAGGTCGCCGGTGTTAAGCAGCCCTTCCAGGCCGAACGCGGCGAACGGATTGCCGAAGAGCTGGGCCACGCCCTCGCCCCCGCTCATCGAGTAACCCCACAACACCCAGACCACCGCCACCAGTGCGACGGCGGAAAAGCTCATCATCATCATGTTCAGGGCCGATTTGGCCCGCGTCATTCCGCCGTAGAAGAATGCCAGTCCCGGCGTCATGAGCAGCACCAAGGCCGCCGAAATCATTACCCAGACGTGACCTGCCGACAGATCCATGTTTCACGTCCCCTCGTTCGTTGGCGGGTGATTTCCCACCGATGAACCAAGACTGACGACGGCGTGTTTCGGCCAGCAGGATGCTTCGTTGCGGCCGCGTTACAAGAAACGCACGCAGGTAAAACCCGTGCAACCGTCGTGTTTCGGCATTGTTTCGGGCGGCACATAGCGGCGGGAGAGCGGCACAGAGGACGACGGCGGTGCGCGGCCCGATGGCGGCACCCAGCCGGCGCCGGCC
>NZ_JBNHGL010000297.1:0-3046 GCF_059091245.1 Arthrobacter sp. Y3225116 | reverse complement strand
GCGCCCCCGGCACCGACGCCCGTACCGGCCTGGGCATCGCCAGCCGCACCCCGATGAAGGGCGTGCGGAAGACCGTGGCCCAGGCGATGTCGCGCAGCCGCAGCGAAATCCCCGAGGCTACCGTCTGGGTGGACGTGGACGCCACCGCCCTGCTGCAGATGCGCGCCGACCTCAAGCGCCGCGATCCGGAGAACACCCCGGGGCTGCTGGCCTTCATCGCCCGGTTCGTGCTGGCCGGCCTGGCTAAATATCCGGAGTTGAACACCCGGATGGAAGGCGAAGAGATCGTCGGCTTCGACGGTGTCAACCTCGGTTTCGCCGCCCAGACCGACCGCGGGCTGATGGTGCCCAGCGTGCGCAACGCCGACAAGCTCAGCGCCCGGCAGCTGGATACCGAGATCAGGCGGCTCACCGCCGTCGCCCGCGACGGCAAGGCCACGCCGGCCGAGCTGACCAGCGGCACGTTTACGCTGAACAACTACGGCGTGTTCGGTGTGGACGGCAGCGCCGCCATCATTAACTACCCGGAGGTGGCGATCCTCGGCGTCGGCCGAATCATCGACAAACCGTGGGTGGTGGACGGGCAGCTGGCGGTCCGCAAGGTGACCGAACTGGTGCTGGCCTTCGACCACCGCGTCTGCGACGGCGGCACCGCGGGCGGCTTCCTGCGCTACGTGGCGGACGCGATCGAAAACCCCGGCAGCGTCCTCGCGGACCTGTAGCAGCTCCCCGCCGGCCGGGCGCCCGACCGGCCGGCGGCAGCCCGAAATTTTCCCTAGCTGGCCCGTCCCCGCCGGCGCTACCCTTAGGGCATGGTCACTCTGCCAGAGGCGTACAAAAAGTACCTCTCCCGCCTGTCTGCACACCATGCCGAGGCGCTGCGGCCGGTGTTCCTCGAGTCGGCTGCCGAGGGGGAACACGGCGTGATGGTCCGTGGCATGGGCTCCAAGCATGTGCAGGCCTACGTCGACGACTCCGTGCCGTTCGGCGAGGTGCGCGAGGTGCTTCGCTCCGTTCACGAACTCTAGCGCGGGACGCTCGCCAGGAGGCCGCAGCCAGTTGGCCGCGGTCGGGTGGCTGGGTGTGCCGGAGTGGTCGGCACGGTACCGTGGCAGGATCAGGCTGCGCCGTCCGCGCGGCCGGTGTTCGACGCGACGGAGGGTGACGGCCCGGATGAGCGATGCCGCCCGATCAGAGGACAAGGCCGGGGAGCCGGTGGACCAGGCCGGGGAGCCGGTGGAATGTGTGCAGGTGGCACCCGGCAACTACGTGATCAGGACCCGGGAGTATCTGTTGAACTCCGGGCTGGTCGTCGGCAGGAACAAGGCCTTGGTGGTGGATACCGGTGCCGGGCCGCGGCAGGCACGGCGAATTTACGCGGCCGTACGCGCGTTGACCAAGCTTCCGCTCGTCGTCGTGAACACGCATTTCCACTATGACCACGTCTTTGGCAACGCCTACTTCGCGGCCCAAGGCGTGCAGGACTTTTACGCCCACCGCAATTGCGCGCACGACGTCGCAGAGAACGGCGTGCTCCAGCGTGAGGCAGTCGGGGAAACGGAACCCGAAATGGCGGCCGGCGACGGTGAGCATACCGGGATCAAGATGCCGAACAAGCTGGTGGACACGGAAACCACCGTCGACCTGGGCGAGGTCAGCGTCAAACTCTTTCATCTGGGCCGCGGCCACACCGACGGCGACCTGCTGGTCGGTTCGCCCACCACGCTATTTGCCGGCGATCTGGTGGAGCAGGGCGCCCCGCCCGCCTTCGAAGATTCCTACCCGCGCGACTGGGTGGAAACGCTGCGCCGAATCTCCGGGCTGCGGCACGAGTACGACGTGCTGGTGCCCGGCCACGGCCAGACCGTCAGCGACGCCTTCGTGAAGAACATGTGCGAGACCATGACCCTGGCCGTCCGGATGGGTGAACAGGCCAGCCGCGACACTCCCGCGGACTCCACCAAGGCCATCCCGATCCTGCCCTACGGGCCCGTGCAGTCCCGCGCCCTGCTGCAGCGCCTCACCGCCAACCGCTAGGCGGAGCGACGGCAGGCAGCGGCGGCGCGGAGCGGCGGCGCGCAGCGGCGGCAGGGAGCGGCGCCGGGAAGGGGCGGCGGCGGCGCGCCGCGTCGGAAAGGGGGCGTCAGCCCAGTTCCAGCCGCATGAGCACCCGCGGGAACCCGTTCACCACCGAGTCGGTGTCTGCCGCCTTCGTGAAGCCGGCCTGTTCGAAGAGCTTGCGGGTGCCGACGTAGGCCATGGTCAGGTCGACCTTCTTGCCCGCGTTGTCGACCGGGTAGCCCTCAATGGCGGGGGCTCCGTGCCGGCGCGCAAGGTCGACGGCGCCGGTGAGCAAATCATGCGAGATCCCCTTGCCGCGATGCCCCGGCCGCACCCGGATGCACCACGCCGACCACACATCGATGTCGTCCACGTGCGGGATCTTTCGGGTGCGCGCGAAGGCCGTGTCCGCCCGGGGATGCACGGCGGCCCAGCCGACCACCTCGTCGCCGTCGTAGGCGAGTACCCCCGGCGGCGGGTCCTGCCCGCACAAGCGCTCGACGAGGGCCCCTCGATCCTCGCCCCGCAGCGAGGCGTTGTCTTTCGACGGAAGGCGGTAGCTGAGGCACCAGCAGACGTTCGCATCGGCGCGCTTTGGCCCCAGCACGGCTTTCACATCGCCGAACACGGTTGCCGGACGCACCTCGATGGCCATGGAATCACACTGCCACCGCCATCCTGTGCTGGCAATGCTCCGGGGCTCGGCCGGCGGCAATGCTCCAAGGCTGACCGTTGGCAATGCTCCAAGCCCGGCCGCCGCTGCCGTTCCCGCGGGTGACCTAATGCCGGCGCGACTGAAGGCCGAACAACCAGGTCAGCAGGGCGCTGAGCAGCATGCCGGTGCCCGTGATCAGGCCCATTCCCGCCCAGAAAAACAACGGGAGCCTGCCGGTGCCGGGGACAGGTGCGGCGCCGGCCTGTTGCGCGAGTAGGTAGAGTCCCGCGGCGGCGCCGATGCCCAGCACGGCCAGCAGCCAGCACAGCC
>NZ_JBNHGL010000296.1:0-3082 GCF_059091245.1 Arthrobacter sp. Y3225116 | reverse complement strand
CGAACGGGGCGCCACGCTGCTGGCCAACGAGGTGGCCGAACACCGTGCCGAGCTGGTCCGAAAGGCCCTGGCACCGGTACCGGCCGGGGTGTGGGAGATCCGCACCGGCGACGGCCGCGACGTGGGCGACCTCTATGCCGGACAGTTCGACCGGATCATGGTGGACGCGCCCTGCACCGGGTTGGGGGCCCTGCGCCGCCGCCCGGAGTCGCGGTGGCGCCGGAAGCCCTCCGACGTGGCACAGTTGGGGCCGCTGCAGCGCGAACTGCTCGGCGCGGCCGTCGCCGCCGCAAAGCCGGGCGGCCTGATCGCCTACGTGACGTGCTCCCCGCACCCGGCGGAGACGACGGCGGTGGTCGCCGACATGCTGCGCCGGAACCCCGGGCTGGAACTGCTGGATACCTCCTCCGTCCTCGACGGCGTCAGCCTCCCGGGGCACTTGGAAGCAGGACAACCCGGCGGCGACGCCGTGGGTCGGGCCGGCGGAACGACGGCGCAGCTGTGGCCGCACCGGCACGGCACCGATGCCATGTTCATGGCGCTGCTCCGCCGCACCAACTAGGCCAACACCGGTTCCGACATCCCTCGACACACAGACAGGCAGGCAAGCATCCGATGGCACAGTGCTGCATCAATCCGAGCATCCTCTCGGCCGATTTCGTCAACCTCGAAGCCGAACTGCGGCGCATCAGCACCGCCGATGCCGTGCACGTGGACGTGATGGACAATCATTTCGTGCCGAACCTGACCATCGGGCTGCCGGTGGTGCAGCGGATCCGGGAAGTCAGCAGCCTGCCCCTGGACGCGCACCTGATGATCGCCGATCCGGACCGCTGGGCGCCGGCGTATGCCGAGGCGGGGATCGAATCCGTGACCTTCCATGTGGAAGCGGCGTCGGCCCCGGTCCGGCTGGCCAGGGAGCTGAGGTCCCGCGGGGCCAAGGCGGGCATGGCGCTGAAGCCGGCCACCGCCGTCGAGCCCTATCTGGATTTGCTCCCGGAGATGGACCTCCTGCTGATCATGACGGTCGAGCCGGGCTTCGGCGGGCAGTCGTTCCTGGACGTGACCCTGCCCAAGATCCGCAAGGCCGCCCGCGCCGTGGCGGGTTCGGGGCTCCCGGTGGCGATCCAGGTGGACGGGGGCGTCACCGAAGAGACCATCGTGCGGGCCGCCGAGGCCGGCGCCACCGTCTTCGTCGCCGGATCCGCCGTGTACGGCAAGGCCGATCCGGAGCAGGCCATCGCCTCGCTGCGGGCCGCAGCCGGCCGGCAACCCCATTCCTGAGGCTCCTGTGACCGCTGTTACACGTTGTGACGGGAATGGAACGTGCCACGAGGCAGTTGTGAGAGCATAGTTACGCAAACACAAACGTGCTCCGGGGTCGGTGTAAGTCCGAACCGGCGGTTATAGTCCGCGACCCGCTGCCGAGAGTTCCGCCCGGAACTTCAGGCAGCGGTTGAACCGGTGAAATTCCGGTACCGACAGTTAAAGTCTGGATGGGAGAAGCACGTACAGGTGGCAGCCATGGGGCCACCGGGTACGGTCGATGACCGCAGCCCGAGACCCCCAAGCTTCCGCTCTGTCGTTCCCCGGAGCCGCCGCGGCTCGAAAGGAACGGCATGGATTTTCTGCGGTGGCTCTTTGAAGCCCAGATTCCCGTAGCCGGCAGCGCTCTGCTGCTGCGCGAAGTTCTGGGCAACGTCTTCGGCCTGCTCAGCGCGCTCGGCGGGATGCGCCGGAAGGTGTGGGCCTGGCCCATCGGCATCATCGGCAATGTGTTGCTGCTGACCGTCTTCCTCGGCTCGCTCTTCGGCTCCGCCAATACCGCCAACCTCCTGGGCCAGGCGGGCCGCCAGGTCATGTTCATCGCCGTGGCCGTGTACGGCTGGCGGCGTTGGCGCTCCGCACGCAGCGGCGACGGCCACGCCATCACCCCGCAGTGGGCCGGCGGCAAGGCGCGCCTGGGCCTGGTCGCCGCACTGCTCCTGGGCACCGTCGCACTGACCCCGATCTTCGCGGCCCTCGGCTCCTACGAACCGGTCTGGGCGGATGCCTGGACCTTCGTCGGTTCATTGCTGGCCACCTACGGCATGGCACGCGGCTGGGTCGAGTTCTGGCTGATTTGGGTGGCGGTCGACATTGTGGGCGTACCCCTGCTGTTCAGCGCCGGCTACTACGCCAGCGCCTCCATGTACCTCTTCTACGGCGGCTTCACGCTGGTTGGATTCTTTGTCTGGTGGCGGGCCAACGCACTGGCCAAGCCCGGGGTCGAAACTTTGCATCCCGATCCGCGGATCGGGCGCCCGGCCGACGAGCAGGTGCAGGCGTGACGGGTCAGGCGGCGGTTGGCGCGGCCCGCAATTTTTCGACGGCCGAGCAGCACGGCATGGAGCTTGCGCTGGACGCCGCCCGGCAGGGCGTCCGCGGAGCAAATCCACTCGTCGGCGCCGCCATCATCGACCCGCGGGGCGAGGTGCTCGGCGTCGGGTACCACCGGGGCGCGGGCACACCCCACGCCGAAGTCGATGCGCTGGCCAACGTGCCCCGGGAACGCGCCGCGGACCTGGCGGACTGCACCATGCTGGTCACCCTGGAGCCGTGCAACCACCGCGGCCGCACCGGCCCCTGCTCCGGCGCCATCCTGGACGCGGGCATCGGCTCGCTGGTCTACGCCACGGCCGACCCCACCGAGGCGGCCGCCGGCGGGGCGCGGCGGCTGGCCGAGGCCGGAGTCGCCGTGCGCACCGGGCTGCTGTCGGAGCAGGCGCTGGACCTGAACCATCGCTGGTTTGCGGCCCGGCGGGAAGCCCGGCCGTTCACCACGCTGCACGTCGCGCAGACGGTGGACGGGCTGATTGCCGCGGCAGACGGCACCAGCCAATGGATCACGGGGGAAGAGGCGCGGGCGGACAGCCACGGCATCCGCTCCCGCGCGGACGCCATCATCGCCGGCACCGGAACCATCGCGGCCGACAACCCGCGGCTCACCGCCCGCGACCGGGCCGGACGCGACACCCCCGGCCAGCCGCTGCGCGTGGTGATGGGGCGCCGGAAGGTCCCGGCCGACGCCGCCGTCCGCGGC
>NZ_JBNHGL010000295.1:0-3085 GCF_059091245.1 Arthrobacter sp. Y3225116 | reverse complement strand
GCCGCGCGCCGCCGCCTCGCCCGGCTCGAGCAGCAGGCCTGACGGCGCGGCCCACGGGACGCACCTGTCCACGTTTAAAACGGCCTTGAAACATACCCGCAGGTCAGGGGCTTTTCGTTCTCCAAAACATGGACAGTTAGGGCTGAACATGGGCAGAAGCTGACCGATCCGCGGCTGGCTCGCCGACAAGAAACCCTCGTCCGACCGTGCACTGTGCATCAACGACCGACCGTGCGCTGCGCCTCCTCGACCGGCCGTGCGCTTTTAACGCCAGCGGCCCCGGTCTGCAGTGCAGATCGGGGCCGCTGAGTCTGGCGGAGGATGGGGGATTTGAACCCCCGAGGGCGTGAACCCAACACGCGTTCCAGGCGTGCGCCATAGGCCGCTAGGCGAATCCTCCAGATGCTTGCTCACAAGAGCAGATACCAGAGTACCCGAAAGCGGCCCCATGTGCCGAATCGGGCAGGAGTGCAGGGAGCTGGACACGGGAGTACAAGGACCTCGGTCGCACGCCTCTCGGGGCTGAGATTGGGCGACTTGGCCCCGTCCGGAAACGGTCACCACCGGCACCGAGGCCGGGCTCAAAAATGGAATCCACGACCGTGCGGGTACCGCCGCCCTTAAGCTCTGGAAGGCTGCGACCGGCAGTGGCAAACTTACGCCATGGGTGAGGTGAGGGGCTGGGGGCAGCCCCTTTTCTAAGGGGACTAAACAACATGGCCACCGGTACAGAGTCAGCGGTAGGCAGCGTGCCACCGGCACGCATCTTGGACTGGCTGCTGGCCGGGGATCCGTCAATCCGGTTCCAGACCCTGCGCGATCTCTGCGACGCGCCTGAAGGCGAAGTGGCTGCCGCGCAAGCCCAAATCGCCGGCTCCGGCTGGGGTGCCCTGCTGCTCGAGGCGCAGGATCCGGACGGCAGCTGGGGCGGCGGCCTCTACAACCCCAAATGGACCTCCACCATGTTCACCCTGCTGCTGCTGCACTGGCTCGGGCTGGCCCCGGGGCACCCGCAGGCCGTGGCCGGCTGTCGGAGGCTGCTGGACGGCGCAGAGTACTTCGACGGCGGGCTGACCTACGGCCGGCACCAGGACCGGGCCGAGAACTGCGTCACGGCCATGGCCGTGCTGCTCGGCTCCGAGCTGGGCCAGCGGCTCGACGGCGATCCACGGATCGACAAGGCAGTGTCGTGGCTGCTGGCCGAGGAACTGGACGACGGCGGCTGGAACTGCGAGGCTCACAGCTCACCGACCAAGCACGCCTCCTTCCACACCACCATCAGCACGCTGGAGGCGCTGGCTGCTTACCGGCACAGCGGCGGCGCGATCAAGGTGGAGGTCGCGGAGGCACGCGGCCGCGAATTCCTGCTGATGCATTCGCTCTATCGGTCACACCGGACCGGGGCCGTGGCGCATCCTTCGCTGTCCCAGTTCCGGTTCCCGCCGCAGTGGCACTACGACATCCTGCGCGGCCTCGAGTACTTTCGGGCCGAGGGCTGCCCGCACGATGACCGGATGTCGCCCGCCATCAAGGTAGTGGCCCACGGACGGCGCAGCCCGGGCAACTGGGGCGGGTACCGCCCGTATCCGGGGCGGATGTGGTTCCGCTGGACGGCGGAGGACATCGGCCGCTGGGCCACGCTGCGGTGCTCCCGCGTGCTGCGCTGGTGGGATGCTCCCGACGCCGCCGCCGGCTCCCCGACGCCCCTCGGCGGCTGATCGGCGGTTGATTTCGGGGCGCCGTCCGACGTCAGGTAGACTGTTCGTCGGCCCCTCATGCGGTGTCATCCTGTGAACTCCCCCAGGACCGGAAGGTAGCAAGGGTAAGCGGGCTCTGTCAGGTGCATGAGGGGTCTTTACTTACCCCCATGCTGCCTATCCCCAGCCCGGCCGCTTCGGCGTGCACGGGCCCAGTTTCAACCGATAGGGTTTGATCGTGAGTACAGCCCTTTACCGTCGCTACCGCCCGGACACTTTCGCGGACGTTATCGGGCAGGAACACGTCACCCATCCTCTGATGGCGGCGCTGCAGAAGAACCGCGTCAACCACGCGTACCTGTTCTCCGGCCCGCGCGGCTGCGGCAAGACCACCTCGGCCCGTATCCTGGCCCGCTGCCTGAACTGCGCGGAAGGCCCCACCCCCACGCCCTGCGGAACCTGCGACTCCTGCGTTGAACTCGGCCGCGGCGGCCCCGGCAGCCTCGACGTCATCGAAATCGACGCCGCCTCCCATGGCGGCGTGGACGACGCCCGCGACCTGCGCGAGCGGGCCACTTTCGCCCCGGTGCGCGACCGGTACAAGATCTTCATCATCGACGAGGCCCACATGGTCACGTCCGCCGGCTTCAACGCCCTGCTCAAGATCGTCGAAGAGCCGCCGGAACACATCAAGTTCATCTTCGCCACCACGGAGCCGGACAAGGTCATCGGCACCATCCGCTCCCGGACCCACCACTATCCTTTCCGGCTGGTCCCGCCGGAACCACTGATGCAGTACCTGGAACTGCTGTGCCGGCAGGAGAACGTTCCGGTGGCCCCGGGCGTCCTCTCGCTGGTGATCCGGGCCGGCGGCGGTTCGGTCCGCGACTCGCTCTCCGTACTGGACCAGCTGATGGCCGGCGCCGGACCCGATGGGCTGGACTACGAGCTGGCCGTTTCCCTGCTCGGCTACACGCACGCCTCCCTGCTGGACGACGTCGTCGACGCCTTCGCCGCGGGCGACGCGTCCACCGTGTTCAGCGCGGTGGACCGCGTGGTGCAGACCGGCCACGATCCGCGCCGCTTCGTCGAGGACCTGCTCGAGCGCTTCCGCGACCTGATCATCGTGCGCGCCATGCCGGAAAGCGCCCACGCGATCCTGCGCGGCGTCCCGGAGGACCAGATCGCCCGGATGCAGACCCAGGCCAACCAGCTGGGAGCGTCCGAGCTCTCCCGGGCCGCGGACATCACCAACCAGGCGCTGACCGAGATGACGGGCGCCACCTCCCCGCGCCTGCACCTTGAACTGCTGTGCGCGCGGATCCTGCTGCCTGCCGCCGACCAGGGCGAGCAGGGCGTCGCGGCCCGGGTGGACCGGATCGAGCGCC
>NZ_JBNHGL010000294.1:0-3107 GCF_059091245.1 Arthrobacter sp. Y3225116 | reverse complement strand
ACCGGAGTTGTCGCCGCTGCGCCGGCTGCGGCCGGTCCTGTCGGGGCGCCCCCGCGGGCACCGCCGTCCTCCGGCAGACCGTCGTCGTTGCCCTTGGTGGTACGCGGGCGGCGCAGCATCGCGGTGATCCTGGCGCGCAGTTCCCGGGGGCGGAACGGCTTGGTGAGGTAGTCGTCCGCGCCGGTCTCCAGGCCGAGCAAAGTGTCCAGCTCTTCGGCCCGCGCGGTGAGCATGATGATGTACGTGTCGCTGAAACGGCGCACCTGGCGCGCGACCTCGAAGCCATCGATGTCCGGCAGTCCGAGGTCGAGGGTAACCACATCGGGATTGTGGCGCTTGATGGCGGCAACGCCTTCCATCCCGGAGGAGGCGGTATGCACCGTGAAACCGGAACTGGACAGGACCGTCGAAATCAGCTCCCGGATGTCCAGGTCATCCTCCACAATGACGGCAGTACGCTGCTCGCTCATCCTCTATCCCCCAACTGACTAACTTCGGTTCATCGTTTCATTACATAGCTATTGATGATCATAGACCCAGAAACGAACAATATGGCGAAATAATCAGCGGGGAAATAACGGCGGGAGTTGCCGCCTAAAGATGCACGTGCAGCCGCCTCGCCGCCTCGGAAATGGAACCGGTCAGCGACGGGTACACCGTGAACGTGTTCGCGAGGTCGTCCACGTGGAGTTTTTGGCTGACCGCCAGCGCGATCGGGAAGATCAGTTCGGAAGCCCGCGGGGCCACCACCACTCCCCCGATGACCGTGCCGGAACCGCGCCGGGCAATGATTTTCACGAAGCCGTCGGAAACGTTCATCATTTTGGCCCGCGCGTTCGTGTTAAGCGAGAGTTTGATGATGTCGCCCTGGTACTTTCCGGCGGCGACTTCCTCCTCGGTCACCCCCACGGTCGCGATCTCCGGGCTGGTAAAGATATTGGACGCCACCTGCTTGAGCTTCAGCGGCTTGACGTAGTCGCCCAGCAGGTGGGCCACGGCGATGCGGCCCTGCATCGCGGCCACCGAGGCCAGAGCCAGCACGCCGGTGCAGTCGCCGGCAGCATAGATGTTCGACGCGGTGGTGCGCGAGACGCCATCTACCTTGATGTGCCCGCCCTCGGTCAGGGCCACCCCGGCTTCTTCGAGCCCGATTCCGGCGGTGTTGGGCACGCCGCCCACGGCCAGCAGGCAGTGTGAGCCCTCGACCACCCGGCCGTCGGCCAAGGTGACCAGCACGCCGTCGTCCGTTCGTTCCACGCTGGCGGCGCGGGACTTGGACAGCACGGTCATGCCGCTGCGGGCGAAAACGTCTTCGAGCACCTCGGCGGCGTCGGCGTCTTCGCCCGGCAGCACGCGGTCCCGCGAGGAGACCAGGGTGACCTTGGTGCCCAGCATCCGGTAGGCGGAGGCGAACTCGGCTCCGGTCACGCCCGAACCGACCACGATCAGGTGCTCCGGGATCTCGGTCAGGTTGTAGACCTGGGTCCAGTTGAAGATGCGCTCACCGTCCGGCTTGGCCGTGGACAGCTCGCGCGGGGTGGCGCCTGTGGCAACCAGGATGGCATCCGCCGTAATCGTCTCGGTCCCCGTGTCCGTCGACACGGCGATGGTGTTCGGGCCGGAGAGCTTGCCTTCGCCCAGGATGACGCGCACCCCGGCGCGCTCCAACCCGTGGTGGATGTCCGCCGACTGGCTCTCGGCCAGCTTCAGCAGGCGGTCGTTGACCGTGCGCAGATCGGCATAGGCGGCCTTGGAGTCCTCGTCGAAGCGGACCCCGAGGTCGTGCGCGCTCGCTACCCGCCGCATGGCATCGGCGGTCGCGATCAGGGTCTTGGACGGCACCACATCGGTCAGCACGGCCGAACCGCCGAGGCCTTTCCGTTCGATGATGGTCACCTTGGCGCCGAGCGAGTTGGCCACCATGGCCGCCTCATACCCGCCGGGGCCCCCGCCCAGGATCGCCAGACGCGGGGCACTGAAATCTATTTGGCTAGTCACGGACTTCATTCTGTCGCATGCCCCGCGACGCCTCAACCTGCCGCCGAGGCGTGAAGCAGGCGCCCGCTGCCCGCACGCGGCGGCCGCCAGTATCCGCGCGGACATCCCCGAATGCCCGGAACGACGACGGCGCCGCCCGCCCGACGCTTTCGGCAGCAGTTCGGCAGCGGGTAGGTTAGGTCCTGTGACTACAGACCCCTTTGAACTGGCCGCCGAGGCAGCCGCTTTCCTCGCCCGGCAGACCGGTGTCGCCGCCCATGATGTCGCGCTGGTGCTCGGCTCCGGCTGGGGCGAAGCCGCCGACCTCATCGGCGAGACGACCCACTCGATCCCGGCCACGGACATTCCCGGGTTCTCCGCCCCGGCCGTCGAAGGCCACGTCGGCACCATCCGCTCCGTCCGGACGCCCGACGGCAAGCGCGTGCTGGTGCTCGGTGCCCGCACCCACTACTACGAGGGCAAGGGCGTGCGCTCAGTCGTCCACGGCGTCCGGACTGCAGCGGCGGCCGGGTGCGGGACGCTGGTGCTGACCAACGGCTGCGGCGGACTGAACCCGGCCTGGGCGCCGGGGACGCCGGTGCTGATCAGCGACCACATCAACCTCACGGCCGCCTCCCCGCTGGAAGGCGCAACCTTCGTTGACCTGACCGACCTCTACTCGGGACGGCTGCGCACCTTGGCGCGGGAGGTGGATCCCAGCCTGGACGAAGGCGTGTACGCACAGTTCCCCGGCCCCCACTACGAGACCCCGGCCGAGGTGCAGTACGCCAAGCGGATCGGCGCCGACCTGGTCGGCATGTCCACGGCGTTGGAGGCCATCGCCGCCCGCCACGCCGGCATGGAGGTTTTCGGAATCTCGCTGGTGACCAACCTGGCGGCCGGCATCAGCGACGTTCCGCTCAGCCACACCGAGGTCATCGAGGCGGGCCGGGCCGCGGGGCCGCGGATCTCGCGACTGCTGGCCGGAATTGTCGCCAAACTGTGAACGGGAGCGACATGGCCGCAACGCCGGACGAACTGAAGGCCGCGGCCGAGGCCTGGCTAGAGGCCGATCCGGACGAGCAGACCCGCCGGGAATTGCAGGACCTGCTGGCAGCGGCCGAGGGCGG
>NZ_JBNHGL010000293.1:0-3118 GCF_059091245.1 Arthrobacter sp. Y3225116 | reverse complement strand
GGTCCCGGCGCAAGACCAGGCCCGGCAGGAGCCCCAACACCACACCCCGCAGCAGCCCCGGTACGGCCAGCACGCCCCGGGCACCTTCGGCCAGTATGCCGTGCCGTCCTACGGCCAGGAGAACGCGGGCAGCCCTGCCGGCTACGGAGGCCAGGGCCACAACTGCGGATACGGGAGCGGAAGCCCCGGGCAGGGGACCGGCTACGGAAACCCGTCAGGCGGGCGGCCTGCCGGGGCGGGCACCAGGAAGCGTTTTGGCACCGGGACGCTGATCGCCGGCATGTTGCTGGCCGGCCTGGCCGGCGGTGGAGTCGCGGTGGGCTCGCAGGCGCTGGCGGACGGCTCGGCGGGCACCTCCATCACCGGCAGTGGGCCGGAGCAGCTGATCGTGAACAACACGGACTCGGTCAACGAGATCACCGCCGCGGCGGCCAAGGCCTCGCCGAGCGTCGTGACGATCTCGGTGGCCAGCGGCAACACGGGCGGATCAGGATCGGGCATCATCCTGGACACGGAGGGGCATATCCTCACCAACGCGCACGTGGTGACGCTGGGCGGCGAGACGGCCAACCCCGACGTCGAGGTGCGCACCAGCGACGGCGGCGTGCACAAGGCCAAGGTGGTCGGCACCGACCCCTTGTCGGACCTGGCCGTGATCAAGACCAATGCCAAGGGCCTCACGCCGGCGACGTTTGCCGACTCCAACAAGCTCAATGTCGGCGACACCACCATTGCCATCGGAGCGCCGCTGGGCCTGGCGGGCACCGTCACCGACGGCATCGTGTCCACCTTGAGCCGCACCATCAGCGTCTCGTCCTCCGCCGTGCCGGAGGATTCCGGCGACAGTGCCCAGCCCGGCCCGGGCGACCAGTGGAACTTCCAGTTCCCGGGCGAGGAACGCTCCTCGAACCAGGGCAGCATTTTCCTGAACGTCATCCAGACCGATGCGGCGATCAACCATGGCAACTCGGGCGGTCCGCTCGTGAACACCAACGGAGAGGTCATCGGCGTCAACGTGGCCATCGCGTCCTCCAGCGAAGACAGCGGCAGCATCGGCGTGGGCTTCTCCATCCCGAGCAACTACGCGCAGCGGATTGCCCAGGAGCTGATCGAAGACGGGACGGCGAGCCACGGCCAACTCGGTGTGACGGTGACGGCCAAGCCCTCCGGCAACTCCTCCGGCAACACCCAGTTCTCCGTGGGCGCGGCCGTCGTGGAGGTCGTTGAGGGCTCGCCCGCCAAGGAGGCCGGCCTGCGGAAGGGCGATGTCATCACCCGGGTGGAAAACCGGGTCATCGGCGACAGCCAGTCTTTGACCGCGGCCATCCGCGAACACGCCGCCGGCAGCACCGTGCAGCTCACCTACCTGCGCGGCGGCGAAGAACGCACCGTCGACGTGACCCTGGGCGAAGGCCAGGCCTGACCGCACGTCCCCGGTGAGGCACCGGCCCCCACCGGGGTGGCGCACACGGCAGCCCCGCAGCTGGTCACCGCCGCGGGGTTGCCCCGGCGCACACGGCAGCCCCGCAGGTGTTCACCGCCGCGGGGTTTGCCCTGGCGCACACGGCAGCCCCGCAGGTGTTTACCGCCGCGGCGTTGCCGGTAAGGTTAGGGTGTTTGCAGCGGCCCGCAACACCCGCGCGGGCCGTGGACGGCGGAAGGAAGTTCAGCGAGGATGCAAAAAGCAGCAGGCACAGCCTTGAACATCGTGGTGCTGGTCAAGCACGTACCGGACGCACAGTTCGACCGGCACCTGATCGGCGATCCGGCAACGGTGGACCGCTCGGAGAGCATCCTGTCCGAACTGGACGAATACGCCATCGAAGCCGCCCTGCAGTTGGCGGAGGAGCGCGGCGGCCCGAAGGCCGGCAACCGGGTGATCGCGCTGAGCATGGGCCCGGCAGCAGCGGCCACCGCGGTGAAGAAGGCGCTCCAGATCGGCGCCACAGAAGGCATGCACGTAAACGATGATGCCCTGGCCGGCTCGGACGCCGCCGGGACGTCGCTGGTGCTGGCCGCCGCCGTCCGCAGCCTCGGCGACATCGACCTGGTGCTCACCGGCATGGCCTCCACCGATGGCGAAACCTCGCTGGTTCCGGCGCAGCTGGCCGAGCGCCTGGGCCTGCCGCAGCTGACCTTCGCCGCCAGCCTGGAGGTCGACGGGACCACCGTGCGCGCCCGTCGGGACGGCGATACCCATGCCGACAGCCTGGAAGCGGAACTCCCCGCGGTGGTATCGGTCACCGACCAGATCAATGAACCGCGTTACCCGAACTTCAAGGGCATCATCGCCGCCAAGAAAAAGCCCGTGGCCACCGTGTCGCTGGCGGACCTGGGCATCGAACCCGGTGCGGTCGGCACGGCGGGTGCCTGGACGGCCGTCGCCAAGGCAGAAGCGCGGCCGCCGCGGTCGCAGGGCACCATCATCACCGATGAGGGCGACGCCGGGATCCGCCTGGTGGATTTCCTGGCCGCCCAGAACCTGCTCTAGTCCGCCACGGAAACCGCGAAGGATATCGGCACCATGACTACTGTTCTTGTCTTTATCGACCGTCCCGGCCACGCCCTGCACAAGATCCACCGGGAACTTTTCACGCTCGCCCGCAGCATCGGCGAACCGGTGGCGGCGTTCAACGGCGATCTCACCGACGCCCTGCGGACCGAGCTCGGGGAGTACGGCGCGGGCACCGTCTACCTGCCGGCCGCGGACGTGGACGGCGCCCTGGTGGCCCCGAAGGCCGCCTTCCTGGCGGCAGCAGCGCGCCAGGCAGCTCCGGCCGCGGTGCTGCTGGACAACACGTTTGAAGGCAAGGAGATCGCCGCCCGGGCCGGCATCAAGCTGTCCTCCGGGGTCATCACCGACGCCATCGACGTCTCGGCGGACCTGACGGTGACCAAGAGCGTGCTGGCCGGCGCCTATACCGTGCAGGCCAACGTCACCGAAGGCACGCCGGTCATCACCGTGAAGGCCAATGTCGTGGCCGAGGCTCCGGCGGCCCAAGCGGCCGCGCCGCAGGTCGTGACGGTCGACGCCGGGGACTTCGGCCCCGCCGCCCGCATCACCGAACGCACCGAGAAGGCCGCCACCGGCCGTCCTGACCTGACAGAGGCACGCGTC
>NZ_JBNHGL010000292.1:0-3135 GCF_059091245.1 Arthrobacter sp. Y3225116 | reverse complement strand
GAATCGCGCCGCTCGGACGGCGGCCGGGGACCGCGCCGCGCACCCGCGGCCAGGCGGAAGACGGACGTGGAAGCCGGCCCGGAGGATCGAGCATGAGCATCGAGGTCAACAACGAATCGGCCGTCGCCGCCAACGAGGAAGAGCTGGTGCGGCTGGCACGGTTCGTGCTGGACTCCCTCTACGTCCACCCGGAAGCGGAACTGTCGATCATCATGGTCGATACCGAAGCGATGGAGCGGCTGCACATCGAGTGGATGGACGAGCCGGGTGCCACCGACGTGCTGTCCTTCCCGATGGACGAACTGCGTCCCGGCACCGCGATGAAGCCGGGCCCGCCCGGGGTGCTGGGCGACATCGTGATCTGCCCGCAGGTGGCGCAGGAGCAGGCGAAGAAGGCCGGCCACGGCCTGTTGGACGAAATGCTGCTGCTGACCACGCACGGCATCCTGCATCTGCTCGGCTTCGACCACGCCGAGCCGGCCGAGAAGGAAGAGATGTTCGGCCTGCAGCGCCAGTTGCTGTCGTCCTTCACCGGCAAGGCAGCCCCCACCGAAACCACCCTGTAGAGACCGACGATGCTCTGGATACTCGCCGGCATGACGCTGGCTTTCACGCTGTTCGCCGGGGTGCTGACCGCCGCCGAGGCCGCCTTCACCTACCTGCCGCGCCACGACGCCGAAAACCTGCTGCGTTCCGGCCGGAGCCGCAGCCTGCGCCTCATCCTGGCCTCGCCGGCGGCGCACATGCACGGGCTGCGTTTTTGGCGCGTCTGGTTCGAGATGGCCGCCGCCGTCGCCATCGCCCTGCTGTTCCACGACCTGCTGGACAACGTCTGGCTGGCCGGTCTGCTGGCCACCGTCACCATGGCCGCCGTCGGATTCGTGCTGGTCGGGGTTTCCCCGCGGCAACTGGGCCGGATGCACGCCGGCGCCGTCGTGCTCTCCACCGCCTTGCTGGTCAGGCTGCTGTGCTCGATCCTCGGCCCGGTGCCCCAATGGCTGGTCCGTCTGGGCAGCACGGTTGCCCCGAACGCGCCGCGCGCCGACGCGGCCTTCTTCACGGAAGAGGAGTTCCGCGAACTCGTGGACCGGGCCAACGAGTCCGACATGATCGAGGACACCGAGGCGGAACTGATCCACTCCGTCTTTGAGCTGGGCGATACCAAGGTCCGGGCGGTGATGGTGCCGCGCACGGACATGCTCAGCATCGACTCCGGCTCCACCCTGCAGGAGGCCATGACGCTGTTCCTGCAGTCGGGCTATTCGCGGATCCCCGTGATCATGGACACCGCGGACCAGATCCGCGGCATCGTCTACCTGAAGGACGTGGCCGCCAGGATCCATGGCCGGGCCGACCACGGCGCCGGCATGCTGGTGGACCAGATCTGCCGCGAGGTCCGCTACGTGCCCGAGTCGAAGTCGGTCGGCGAGCTGCTGCAGGAAATGCAGCGCGAGTCCACGCACGTGGCGATCGTGATCGACGAATACGGCGGCACCGCCGGCCTGGTCACGCTGGAGGACCTCATCGAGGAGATCGTCGGCGAGATCGTCGACGAATACGACACCGAGCGCCCCGAAATCGAGGCGCTGCCGGACGGCCTGTACCGGGTCAGCGCGCGCACCAGCATCGACGACGTCGGCGAACTGTTCAATCTGGAGCTGGACGACGAAGAGGTGGACACCGTCGGCGGGCTGCTGGCCAAGAGCCTCGGCCGGGTGCCGATCGTCGGCAGCGAAGTGGAGCTGGACGGCCTGCACCTGCGCGCCGAACGGCTGGAGGGCCGGCGCAACCGCGTCAGCCATGTCCTGGCCTGGTACGAAGCGCCCGCCCGGGACCAGTACGCCAACGACGACGGCGCTGCCGCCGCCGATGACCCCGCCCGCATGCCCGGGACGGAGAGGGAACGATGACCAACCCCGAAAACGCCACCGGCGAAGAGAGCACCGACAAGGCCATGGCCATGCCGTCCAGCGGCTGGCCCAAGGACTACCGCGCCGGTTTCGTGTCGCTCGTGGGCCGCCCGAACGCGGGCAAGTCCACGCTGACGAACGCGCTGGTCGGGCAGAAGGTGGCCATCACCTCCGCCAAGCCGCAGACCACGCGGCACACCATCCGCGGCATCGTGCACCGCCCGGATGCCCAGCTGGTGCTGGTGGACACGCCCGGCCTGCACCGGCCCCGGACCCTGCTGGGGCAGCGGCTGAACGACCTGGTGGCGGACACGCTTGCGGAAGTGGACGCGATCGGCTTCTGCCTGCCGGCCAACGAGAAAATCGGTCCCGGCGACCGCTTCATTGCCAACCAGCTGGCCGCCCTGTCCGGCAAGCCAGTGGTGGCACTGGTCACCAAGACGGACCTGATGGACAAGCAGGCGCTGGCCGAGCAGCTGCTGGCGGTCGCGGCGCTGGGCGCGGAGATCTTCGGCCCGGACGGTTTCGCCGACATCGTGCCGGTTTCCGCCGCCAAGGGGGACCAGGTCCAGACGGTCGCCGATGTGCTGGTCCGGCAGATGCCGCTGTCGCCGCCGCTCTATCCCGACGGCGAGCTCACGGACGAACCCGAGGCCGTCATGGTAGCCGAACTGGTCCGGGAGGCGGCGCTGGAGGGCGTGCGCGACGAACTGCCCCACTCGCTGGCCGTGGTGGTCGAGGAGATCGTTCCGCGCGAAGGCCGCAGCGCCGACAACCCGCTGCTGGATGTCCGGGTGAACCTCTTCGTGGAACGTCCGTCGCAGAAGGCCATCATCATCGGCAAGGGCGGGGAGAGGCTCCGTGACGTCGGAACCCGCGCCCGCAAGGGGATCGAGGGCCTGCTGGGCACCCGCGTCTACCTGGACCTGCACGTGAAAATAGCCAAGGACTGGCAACGCGATCCCAAGCAGCTGGTGCGGCTCGGTTTCTGAGCCTCCGGCGCCGCCGGGAACTTTCCCGGGTCGCAACCCGTAGAATACTTAGCGGCCGGTGATTGGCTGGCCGCGTCATTTTTGTCTGGCTTATAACCGTGCAGAGGGGTACCCCGTGGATCATCGCGGCAGTTTCGGTGATGACCCGCAGACCCCGGCGGGACAGACCCCGGCGGGACAGCCGCCAGCTGGGCAGGATCCCGCCCTGCTGTCCCCGGCCGGCGGCACGCCGC
>NZ_JBNHGL010000291.1:0-3143 GCF_059091245.1 Arthrobacter sp. Y3225116 | reverse complement strand
GGCGACGCTGGACGACGCCGTCGAGGCCGTCACGGCGATCGGCGGCGGCGGCGATGCAGCAGCCCTGCCCGGCTGCAGCTGATTCGTTTCAGCGGCGGCGCGGTCACATTCCGGCAACGGTGCCGGACCGTTCCCGCGCCGCGGTTCGCCGGGGCCGGTGTTGACAAGGCAGAATGGGAGCGGAACCCTCCGAGACCGCCGTTCGTGGCATCTAGGGGGAGTGTCCCCGCAGCGGCGGTTTCGCCGTGATGCCACGCATGCAGACAACGAGGTAACGAGTGACGTTCGGACAAGACCGGTCTTACGGCGACCGGCCAACACCGCTTAACAGTCCTGGCAAGAAACGTTCCGCATTGGTGCCCACCCTGATCGTGGTGGCCGTCCTGGTGGTGGGCTTCGTCTTCTTCTCCCAGATCTACGCAGACATCCTCTGGTACAACCAGCTGGGCTACCTGGAAGTCATGCTCAAGGAAACCGGCACCAAGATCGCCATCTTCCTGATTGCCTTCCTGATCATGGGCCTTGCCGTCTACTTCAGCCTCCGGCTGGCATACCGTTCACGCCCGGTGTACGCGCCGGACAGCTCGCTGCAGGACAACCTGAACCGTTACCAGCAGCAGCTGGAGCCGGTGCGGCGCCTGCTGATGATCGGCATCCCGGTAGTGCTCGCCGGTTTCGCCGGCACCGCCGCCGCCTCGGCGTGGCAGACCGTCCTGCTGTTCTTCAACCAGCAGCCGTTCGGCCAGACCGATCCCCAGTTCGGCCTGGACTTCAGCTTCTACATGAACACCCTGCCGTTCCTGGGTTTCATCAACGGCTTCCTGATCAGCGTGGTGCTGATTGCCGGCATCGCCGGGCTGCTGACCCACTACCTTTACGGCGGGATCCGGCTGGAGGACAAGGGGTTCTTCGCCTCCACCGCGGCGAAGATCCATGTGGGAATCTTTGCCGCGCTGTTCCTCATCCTGCAGGGCGTCAACTACTGGCTGGACCGGTACGCCACCGTGCAGTCCGATGCCGGAAACTGGACCGGTGCGCTGTACACCGACGTCAACGCCGTGATTCCCACCAAGGCCATTCTGGCCGTCGCCGCCGTGCTGGTGGCCATCCTCTTCATCGTCTCGGCCTTCATCGGCCGCTGGCGGCTGCCGATCGTCGGTACCGCCATGCTGATCGTCACCGCCATCCTCGCCGGCGGGGTCTACCCGTGGATCGTCCAGCGCTTCCAGGTAATCCCGAATGAGCAGGACGTCGAGGCCCAGTACATCGAACGCAACATCGCCCTGACCCGCCTGGCCTACGGGCTGGACGACGTCCAGACCACGAACTACGAAGCCACGGTGGACGCGGAAGCCGGCGCGCTGCGCGAGGACGCCGAAACCACGGCCAACATCCGGCTGCTGGACCCGAACCTGGTGTCGGACGCGTTCGCGCAGCTGGAGCAGTTCCGCCAGTACTACCAGTTCGACGAGACGCTCAACGTGGACCGCTACACGGTCGACGGCGAGGTGCAGGACACCGTCATCGCCGTCCGCGAACTGAACACCGCGGGCGTGCCCGCCGGCTGGGTCAACGAGCACCTGCTCTACACCCACGGCTACGGCGTGGTTGCGGCCGCGGGCTCCCGCGTGGAGCCGGACGGCAAACCGTCCTTCATGCTCTCCGGAATCCCGTCGCAGGGCGTGTTGGGCGACGACTCGACCTACGAACCCCGGATCTACTTCGGCGAAGCGTCTCCGGACTACTCGATCGTCGGTGCGCCCGAGGGCAGCTCCCCGATCGAGATCGACCGGCCACAGAGCGCCAATGCCGAAACCGATACCCGGAACACGTTCGACGGCGACGGCGGCCCCAACATCGGCAACTGGTTCAACCGGTTGGTCTACGCCCTGAAATTCCAGTCCACCGACCTGATGCTTTCGGACGCGGTCAACTCGGAGTCGCAGATCCTCTACGACCGGGATCCGCGCCAGCGGATCGAAAAAGTCGCTCCGTACCTGACCGTGGACGGCAACGCCTACCCTGCCATCGTTGATGGCCGGGTGAAGTGGATCGTGGACGCCTACACCACCAGCGAGCACTTCCCGTACTCGACTCCCCAGCAGCTGGAATCGGCGACCATCGACTCCGGGACCACCGGGGGCGCCACCGTGGCGCTGCCGGCGGAGGAAGTCAACTACATCCGCAATGCCGTCAAGGCCACCGTGGACGCCTACGACGGGTCCGTGAACCTGTACGCCTGGGACGACCAGGATCCGCTGCTCAAGGCCTGGACGAATGTGTTCCCGACGACGATCAAGCCGTACAGCGAGATGTCGGCCGACCTGATGGCCCACGTGCGCTACCCGGAGGACCTGTTCAAGGTGCAGCGGGAGCTGCTCACCCGGTACCACGTGACCAACGTCAACCGCTTCTACGAGAACTCCGATGCCTGGAGTGTTCCCACGGATCCGACGCTGGGCGAGGGATCGACCGTCAAGCAGCCGCCGTACTACCTCTCGCTGCAGATGCCCAACCAGGAGGAGGCGTCCTTCTCGCTGACCACCCCGTTCATCCCGTTCGCCGTTCCCGGCGAGCAGGCACGCAACGTGCTGTACGGCTTCCTGTCCGCCAACGCGGACGCCGGCACCGGCGAGGATGGGGTGAAGTCCGAGGACTACGGCACGCTGCGGTTGCTTGAACTGCCGCGCGACATCACCGTGCCCGGTCCGGGCCAGGCGCAGAACCTGTTCAACTCGGACACCGAAGTGTCGCAGGCGCTGAACCTGCTGCGCCAGGGCGCTTCCGAGGTGAAGAACGGCAACCTGCTCAGCCTGCCGGTCGGCGGGGGCATGCTGTACGTGCAGCCGGTCTACGTCCAGTCCTCGGGCGCTTCCTCCTACCCGATCCTGCGCCGGGTGCTGGTGAGCTTCGGTGAGGAAGTCGGCTTCGCCCCGACGCTGTCCGAAGCATTGGACCAGGTGTTCCAGGGCGATTCGGGCGCCACCACCGGCGACGAAGAAAACGTCGGGGAGACGCCGACGACGCCGGACGCACCGGAGACCAGCGCCGAGGAGGACCTGCAGGCGGCCCTGCAGGCCGCGCGCACCGCGATCCAGGAGGGACAGGCCGCGCTGGCGGAGGGCGACTTCGCCGCCTACGGC
>NZ_JBNHGL010000290.1:0-3150 GCF_059091245.1 Arthrobacter sp. Y3225116 | reverse complement strand
GGTTCCGTGCGGCCGGCCGGCGCGGCAGGCCCGGTTCCGGGCAGGCCGGACGAGGGGGACAGGGGGGAGGTCATGGTCATTAAGCCTACTCTGCCCGGCAAACGCCACCGCCCGCGAAAGCCCGGGTTCGCGGGCGGCCGCCGGTCTTTGAGACAATGGCCCAGTGAATCGTGCATCGCTGGAGAAGCGCCCGGATGAAGTAGCCGCCATGTTCGACGACGTGGCGCCGAAGTACGACCTGGTCAACGATGTGCTGTCGATGGGCCAGACCCGCCGGTGGCGCCGGATCGTGGTGGACGCGGTGGGCGCCGAGCGTGGCCAGAAGGTCCTGGACCTCGCCGCCGGCACGGGCACCTCCAGCGAACCCTATGCCGATGCCGGCATCCACGTGGTGGCGTGCGACTTCTCCCTGGGCATGCTGCGCGTCGGCAAGCGCCGCCGCCCCGACATCGACTTCGTGGCCGGTGACGCGACCAATTTGCCCTTCGCGGACAACTCCTTCGACGCCGTGACCATCTCCTTCGGCATGCGCAACGTCAGCGATCCGAAACTGGCGCTGCGCGAAATGCTGCGCGTGGCCAAGCCCGGCGGCCGGCTCGTGATCGCCGAGTTCTCGCACCCCACCCTCCCGGTCTGGCGCACCGTCTACACCGAGTACCTGATGCGCGCGCTGCCGGCGATCGCGTCCAAAATCTCGTCCAACCCCGACTCCTACGTCTACCTGGCCGAGTCCATCCGCGCCTGGCCGAACCAGGACCAGCTGGGCGAGTGGATCACCGGCGAAGGCTGGCAGGACGTGGCCTACCGCAACCTGTCCGGCGGCATCGTCGCCGTGCACCGGGCCGTCAAGCCCGGCCGCAACGAGGCGGCCAACGCCCGGGCGCAGGCCGCGCTGCGGCGCCAGAGCAGCAGGCACACCCTGTAGCCATGTCAGTTCTCATTGTTGGGGCGGGGCCGGCCGGATCCACGGCCGCGTACTATCTCGCCCGCGCCGGCGTGGACGTGACCGTGCTGGAAAAGACGGCCTTCCCGCGCGAAAAGGTCTGCGGCGACGGCCTGACGCCCCGCGCCGTGCGCGAAGTCCAGCTGCTGGGACTGCCGCACGAGGAATCCGCCGGCTGGCGCCGGAACCGGGGGCTGCGGCTGATCGCCGGCGGCCGGCAGCTTGAGCTGCCCTGGCCGGAACTGAGCGACTTCCCGGACTACGGGCTGATCCGCACCCGCATGGGCTTCGACGAGCAGCTGGCCCGTCACGCGGCGGCCGCCGGCGCCGTCGTGCTGGAACGCCACTCCGTTTCCACCGCCCTCCGGAACGAGGCCGGACGGGTCACCGGGGTCCGCGCCAACGTGCTGGACGAGCGCGGGCGCAAGACCGGGGAGACCAAGGACTTCTTCGCCGACGTGGTGCTGGCCGCCGACGGCAACTCCACCCGCACGGCCCTGAGCCTGGGCATCGAGAAGCGCGACGACCGGCCGCTGGGCGTGGCCGTGCGTACCTATTTCACCTCCCCCCGGCACGACGACGACTGGATGGAAGGGTGGCTGGAGCTCCCCGACGCGGCCGGCAACCCGTTGCCCGGCTACGGCTGGGTCTTCGGCGTTGGCGACGGGACATCCAACGTGGGCCTGGGCATCCTCAACTCGTCCAAGTCCTTCGGCAAGCTGGACTACCGGCAGGTGCTGCGCGAGTGGACCGCCGGCATGCCGGCGGAGTGGGGCTTCACCGAGGAAAACCAGGTGGGGCAGGTCCGCGGTGCGGCCCTGCCGATGGGGTTCAACCGGACGCCGCACTACAGCCCCGGCCTGCTGCTGCTCGGCGACGCCGGCGGCATGGTCAGCCCGTTTAACGGCGAGGGCATCTCCTACGCCATGGAGTCCGCCCGCTACGCGGCCGAGCTGATCGCCGAGGCGCACGGCCGCCTGTCCGGAACCGGCGGGCAGCTGCTCAGCATGGCCGGCTTCGACGCCGCGATGGCCCGCTACCCGGACATCATCCGCGGGCACTGGGGCAGCCACTTCACCCTGGGCCGGATCTTCGCCCAGCTGATCGGCAAACCGGCCATTATGAAACTGGCTCTGCGGACCGGAATGCCGGTCCCGCCGTTGATGCGCTTCGTGGTGCGGATGCTGGCCAATTTGACCGACTCGGGCGGCAAGGGATTTGAGGATAGAGTTATTCATCTGCTGGAGCACCTGACGCCGCCGGCATCGAACCAGGCCGGCGGCCACAAACCGGCCGGCCATACCGCCCCCACGATTAGTTAGTGTTGAACAGTGACTGACGCCAAACCGAGTTGGACTCCCGCCGGCCAGAACCCGCCGGAGTCGCCGGAGCTGGATACCGCGACTGCCGCCCTTGCCACCAGCCTGAACCTGCCGGATGGCTTCGCCCCGGTGGCCCAGGACCCCGAGCTCGGTCCCGCGGTTTCCACCGCCCTGGCGCGGGTAGAGAAGCAGCTGCGCGCGGCCATCGCACACTCCGATCCCTTCGCCGATGCCACCAGCCGCCATCTCGTGGAAGCTGGCGGGAAGCGGATCCGGCCGCTGCTGACCATCCTGGCCGCGCAGCTGGGCAACGGCTCGGTCCCCGACGTGGTGCAGGCCGCCGTCGTCGTCGAACTGACGCACCTGGCCACGCTCTACCACGACGACGTGATGGATTCCGCGCCGTACCGCCGCGGCGCCCCGACCGCGCACGAGGTGTGGGGCAACCAGGTGGCCATCCTGGCCGGCGACCTGATCTTTGCCCGCGCCTCGCTGCTGGTGTCCCAGCTGGGGCCTGAAGCGGTCGGGATCCAGGCGCGCACCTTCGAGCGGCTCTGCCTCGGCCAGCTGCACGAGACCGTCGGCCCGCGCGAGGACGAGGACCCGGTGGAGCACTACCTCTCCGTGATCGCGGACAAGACCGCCTCGCTGATCGCCACCTCCGGCCAGCTCGGCGCCATGTTCTCCGGAGCCGGCGAGCAGGCCGTGAACGTGATGCTGGAATACGGCGAGAAGGTGGGCGTGGCGTTCCAGCTGGCCGACGACGTGATTGACGTGACCGGGCTCAAGGCCAAGTCCGGCAAGACCCCGGGCACCGACCTGCGGGAGGGCGTCCCCACCCTGCCGGTCCTGCTGCTGCGCCAGGCCGCCGCCGACGGCGACGCG
>NZ_JBNHGL010000289.1:0-3162 GCF_059091245.1 Arthrobacter sp. Y3225116 | reverse complement strand
GTCGGTCGCGCCGCCGCGGGAGGCCAGGGCCGAAAGTTGCTGTTCCAGCGCCGCGCACGCCTCGCGGGCCTTGGAGTACGTGGCTTCCGCCGCCGCGTGGTCCTCCCGGGCTGCTGTTTCCTGTTCGCGGGTGACCAGGTGCCCGCCGGCGGCCGCGGCCGGTTGCGGATGTTCTGTTCCGCCACACACCGGACAGGGGTCTCCCTCTGCAAGGTTGGCGGCGAGCTCCGCTGCGGCCTGATCGAGCCGCTGTTCCAACAGCGACAACCAGGCTTCCTTGAGCCGAAGTTGCCTGGCGTGCGCCGCATCGCGGTTCCGCCGGGCCTCGTCGGTCTTGGCCAGGCAGGTGCCGTAGTCGGCCACGGTGTCGCGCAGCTGCCGGGCTTGTTCCAGCCGCTCGGTGAGCAGGCCGACGTCGTCGGAGGCTGCCGACAGCATGGCCAGTTCATCCTGCAGCCCGCGGCCGACTTCAGCCAGCCGTTCCCGGGTTGTTTCCGCGGCACCGATGTCCGTGGCCAATCGGCCCGCGTGCTGTTCCAACCGCCGCACGTCGGCAGCGGCCGCCTGCAACCGCTGCTCTTCCGGCAGCAGAGCGCGCATTCGTCCGAGCTCGGCGGAGAGCTGTGCCGCCGCCTCCTCGAGCAGCGCCTGTCCCGCGGCATCGGGGTCGGGGCGCCGGGAAACGAACGTCGGGAAGAGCGGATGGGCTTCGGCCTCGTCGATCCGGTCCAAAAATTCTTTCCCGGCACGTTCCACGGCGAGTGCAGCCTGATCCCGGTGCCGGATGGGCGACGCCAACAGTTCCGCGGACCGATGCGACGCCAGGGTTTCGGTCAGCGCGGCGTGGCCGTCGGCGCCGTTGCGGTGCTCGGCTGCCAGTTTCTCCAGCGCCGCCAATTCCGCGTGGTCGGCCAGCGCCCGCTCGTGCCGGGCGATGGTTTCCCGCAGCCGGCCCAGCTCATCTTGTCCGCGCTCGGCCAGGTCGCGGACGGAGCCGGCCGCGGACGCCATCGAGGACTCAAGCGTGGCGAGCAGGTCCGCGGCAGGCATTGACTGGTCCGGCATGTCCTCGGCGGCCAGATGCCGGGCTGCTTCCTCTGTTGCCCGCGCGAGCAGGTGGTCGGATCCTGCCACCGCGGCCTGGTAGTCCGAGCGGGCCTTGGCCGCTTCGTCCGCCAGGACCTGCTCCACCGCCTCAAAGCGGTCGGTCGCGAACAGGCGCTGCAGCAACGGCCGGCGTTCCCTGGCGTCGGCGCGCAGGAACGCCGCAAAGTCGCCTTGGGGCAGCAGGACCACCTTGGTGAACTGTTCCAGGCTCATGCCCAGGACGGCCAGCAGTTCGGCCGCGGCCTCGTCGTTGCGGCCGCTTTTCTGGACCCAGGCGCCGTTGATCTTCTCGCGCAACAGCGTGCGCGCCTGCTCCGTCACCGACCCGGACCGGGCCCGGGACGAGGGCCGTTCCCACTGCGGGTTGCGGGTTACTTCAAACCGTCTGCCGCGGGCGGAGAATTCGCACACGACTTCCGGCTCGGTCCCGGGTTCGGCGTGGTCGCTGCGCAGCCGCTTGCCCTGCTGGCGTGCGCCGGGGACGGACCCGTACAGCGCAAAACAGATGGCGTCCAGGATGCTGGTCTTGCCGGCCCCGGTCGGCCCGTTGAGCAGGAACAGCCCCTGCGCTCCCAGCTCGTCGAAGTCAATGGTTTCCCGCGCGGCGAACGGCCCGAAGGCCTGCATTTGAAGCCGGTGGATCCTCATGCCGCGGCCTCCGCTGCCTGCACGGCGGCCAACGCATCGGCCAGCAGCGCGCGTTCGGCTTCGCCGGCCGGCCGGGAGCGGACGTGGTCCAGGAAGCCGCAGCAGACCTCCAGGTCGTCCTGGGCCTTGGCGATGCGCTGGCTGTAGCTCATGGTGTCGCGGCGCGGCCCGGAGGCGGGTTCGAAGTTGAGCACCAGCGTGTCGGGAAAGCGCGCCCGCAGCCGTTCCATCGCCTTCGCCGGGCGTTCGTCGTCGGTGACCGTGATTTGGCAATAGGCGTCCTGCGCCCAGGCGTGGTCCGCCGATTCGAGCAGGTCCTGCATGGTCCCTCTGAGCACGGCGAGCTTGCGCGGGGAGGGCCAGCTGACGTTTTCCACCGACGCGAGCCCGTCCGCGGTGAATTCGAGGATGATGCCGCCCTTCTCGTGTCCGGCCTCGGAGAACGAATAAGGCAGCGGCGAGCCGGAATAGCGCACGGTTTCGCTCAGCGCCTGGCGCCCGTGCAGGTGGCCCAGCGCCACATAGTCGAGGCCGTCGAACAAATCCAGCGGGACCGCTCCCACTCCCCCGATGCTCAGGTCCCGTTCGCTGTCCGAGGTGATGCCGCCGCTGGCAAAGGTGTGCGCCAAGACCAGGGAATGCACGGCGCCGCCGGCCCTCCGCTGCTCAAGGTCCGCGCGGACGAGGTCCAGCGCCGACCGCGTGACGGCGGTGTGGCTGAGAGCCTCCGCGCCCAGCTCCTCCGCGCACAGCCGCGGCTCGAGGTACGGGATCCCGTACACGGCAAGGGTCGCACCGTCCAGGTCCAGCTCCACCGGATCCGCCAGCTGGTCCAGCCGGGCGCGGATATGGACCCCGCCGTGGGCCAGGATGCCGGAGCCGAAGCCCAACCGGGTGGCCGAATCGTGGTTGCCGCTGGTCAAGATGACCGTTGCCCCGGCACCGCGGATGCGCGACAAGGCATCGGAAAAGAGGTTAACCACATCTACACCGGGCAGCGCGCGGTCGTACACATCGCCCGCGATGAGCACCACGTCGATGCTCTCCTCGCGCACTGTCTGCAGGAGTTGCTCCACGAATGCGTGCTGCGCCTGCAGCATCCCGACGCCGTGGAAAGAACGGCCCAGGTGCCAGTCGGACGTGTGCAGTAACCTCATATTTCCAAACTATCCGGCGGCTGGGACAGTTTCGGACAAGCGCAACGGCACGTCCCGAAATCGGGACGTGCCGTTGCGCGGGGCTTTGTAGTTATTCGCCGTCCGGGCGTGTCCGGTTCGGCTTGCGGTCAAAGAAGTCGCGGGCTTCGGCGGCGCCCTGATCGTCCGCCGGCACCGGCTCGTCCGGCTGGTCCTCCACCGCAACGTCGGGAACCTCACGTCCGGCGGCGGATCCGGCGGGTACCGGGCC